>JBOFIL010000293.1:0-1800 GCA_051650165.1 Allobosea sp. | reverse complement strand
ATCGAGTTGCCCCATTGCGATCCGGCGCGGCACGCGCGCCTCAAAGCTGGCGATGCGCGCGATCTGGCGTGTGCGCTCCGGCCCCAGAGACAGTTGTGCTGCCCCGCGCACCGGGATGCAGAGCTTCTCGCAGACAGCGTAGTCCAGCTCCAGCTTCAGCGAGACGGGCAAGCCTCTGTCGAGAGGCGTGACGAGCAGCGGGAAGATCACTTCATCCGCATAGCCAATCGAATAGCCGCTGCCATCGCGAAAGCGCATCGGCGCAGGCCAATTCACCTCCAACGCGCCCAGATTGTCGGAGCCTGACCAGTTGAACTGCGGCGGCACACCAGAATCCCCGGGTGAGCGCCAATAGGTCTTGTAGTTGGCGGATAGCCTGATCTCGATGCCAGCGCGCAAGCGTGCGCCATCCAACGTTGCCCCGCCGCCAACCAGCCTGATGCGTGATTGTGTCGCATCAGACCAGGCCGATGCGCTCTCGCTGGCCGCGTCCGCCTGGCGAGGGCCAAGGCCTGCGGCCACAAGGCCAGCACCAAGGCCGATAAAGCCCTGTGCAAGGAAACGTCGTCTGTCTGGCATACCATCCATGCGCATCATATGACGCTCCGTGCAGTGAAAGGCCAAGCAACGATCATGTGAAGTTCGCGTGAAAAGGCCGTTTACTTCCGTCGCGTCCCGTCTAGCATGGGTTGCATGAGAATTGGTCAACGGCGGGTGCCGTCACGCAGCTATCTTGACGGACAATGCCTGGTGGCGATGCCCGGCATGGGCGACAACCGCTTTTCGAAGACGGTGGTCTATATCTGCGCGCATTCGGAAGATGGCGCGATGGGCATCATCCTCAACCGCCGCGCCGATGACATGAACTTCCCTGATTTGCTCGTGCAGTTGGGCGTTGTCGGCAAGGAGGATGCGATCAGCCTGCCGCGCAGCGCATCACGCATTCCCGTGCTCAAAGGCGGGCCTGTCGAGACCGGGCGCGGCTTTGTGCTGCATTCAGCGGATTTTCTAGCCGAATCCTCCATGCCGATTGACGATGGCGTCTGCCTCACCGCCACGCTCGACATCTTGCGCGCGATGGCGAACGGTGACGGTCCGCTCAGCGCCGTGCTTTCGCTCGGCTATGCCGGCTGGGGGGCAGGGCAGTTGGAGACCGAAATCCAGTCAAACTCATGGCTGCATTGCCCGGCCGATAGCGGCCTGATCTTCGACCCTGGTGTCGACCGCAAATACAGCAAGGCGCTGGCCAAGCTCGGTGTCGATATGGGCTCGCTCTCGGCGCAGGCTGGGCATGGGTGAGCGCGCTGCCGCCGAAGCGCGGGCAGCAATCCCTGCCAAGGGCTCACTCATCTGTGGCTCTTCTGTCATTCCCGACCGAGCGTAGCGAGGAGCGGGAATCCATCATCCCCAGCGATCCGTTTGTGGATTCCCGCTCGCGGCTTCAGCCGCGTCGGGAACGACAGGAAAATTACGAGCGCTTCACTATCCGAACCTTTCCGGCCTGAACGGCTCCGGGTTCACGAATGGTGTCTCGCCCGTAATCATCTCCGCGATGATGCGCCCCGTGACGGGCCCTAATGTCAGCCCGTGATGGGCATGACCGAAGCTGAACCAGAGCCCCTTGTGGCGCGGCGCCTTGCCGATGATTGGCATCATGTCCGGCGTGCAGGGGCGTGAGCCCAGCCAAGGCTCGGCATCTAGGCGGTCTCCCAATGGAAAGACATCGCGCGCGATCGGCTCCGCCCGGCCAAGCTGGATTGGTGTCTTGATCGCATCGCGTAGCGCAAACTCCGCGCCGGT
>JBOFIL010000292.1:0-2210 GCA_051650165.1 Allobosea sp. | reverse complement strand
CCGCCGATGCGCTGGCGGTGGCGCGGGCCAACATCGCCGATCATGGTCTTGAGGAGCGCATCACCCTGTTCGAGGGTGATCTCTTCGCGCCGCTGAAGCGCTGCCGCTATGATCTGATCATCACCAACCCGCCCTATGTCACCACGCAAGCCGTGACGGATTTCCCACCCGAATATGCCGCCGAGCCCGTGCTGGCGCATCTGGGCGGCGAGGATGGGCTGGACATCGTGCACCGCATTCTCGATGAGGCTGCCGCGCACCTCACGAAAGGCGGCGGGCTGATCTGCGAGGTCGGCTCAAGCCGCGCTGTGCTTGAGGCGGCACGCCCCGATCTGCCGCTTCTCTGGCTTGATGCCGAGGGCCATGAGGGCGCAAATGGCGAAGCGCAGGGCGAAGGCGAGGTGTTCTGGCTCACAGCCGAGGCGCTGAGCTAACGTCTCAGCCCGCCAGATCGCGAAACCGCACCGGCCTGTGCGTTGCCAGCGACGGCGAACGCATCAGCACAGCAAGCTCGATAGGGCGCGTCGCCACCACGCTGTCGATGCGGGCCAGCTCATCATCGACATGGCCGGGGTGGCACATGACAAGATGGCGCTTGCCGGGCCGCTTGAGAGCAGCATCAAGCTCAGCCCCGTAATCCGCGCTGGCATCAAAACGGCTGAAGCCGGAGAAGCCTTGATTGGTGGGGATGCCGACGGCTTTCGCCTGGGCACGCAGCCCCTGCGCCAGTGCCTTCACCGTGAGCGCTTTCGGTACAGCCAGCCGGCGCGCCGTGATCGCGGCCACGCTATCCGACGGATCTCGCAGCCACACATTGCCTGCCGGATAGCGCGCTTGCATTTCCGCAATCAGCACACCGCGCACGCCCGGCAGAGCATGCACATGCTGGTGCCCATCCACGAAGTCAGGCGCATGGCCCATATGCTGCGCGAAGGCATCGAGCTGCCTAGCGATCTCGGCGCGGATTTCAGCCTGCGCAGGCGTGCTCAGTGCCTTGCGCGCCACCTCGCCCAGCTGCGGTAGCAAGCCGTTCGGCGCAAGCAATGGCATGGCCCCCAGCGGCTCCATGCAGGTGAGGTTGAGATGCACGCCAAGATCCGCCATGCCCTGAAACGCGGCCAGCTCGTGCGCCCATCGCGGCCAGTGCGGGCGGTTGGTCATCGCGCCAGCAGCGCTGATGCGACCCGCGGCAAGCAGATCAAGTATGCCGCGGCTGACGCCCTCGGTCATGGCGTAATCATCAGCGCAGAGGATGAAATCGGTCATTGCACAGACAGCATGTCGTTGGCTTCCCGTGGATGAAGCATATGAGCCCTTATGATCGCACCTTATTATCGCTATTGGCGATCATGGCCAGTTATCGCTATTGGCGATCATGGCCAGCCATGCGATTTGAATGCGCGACTCCGCAATTATGGGCTTTAAGCGATGGCGAAAGCCGCAACCACAACCAGCAAACCAAAACAGCGGGCCGCCGTTGCCATGCCCACGTCAGTGGCATCGCCCGAAGCCTTGCCCGAGGCATCGCCGGAAGTCTCGGTTGTCATCCCGGTCTATAATGAGGCGCGTGGTCTTGGCGATCTGATCGCCCGGCTGGTGCCGGCGCTGGAGAGCGCGGCAACATCCTGGGAAATCGTGTTTGTCGATGATGGCAGCAGCGATGACACGGTGAAGCTGCTTCACGAGCTGAACAATCAGGACAAGCGCTTCCGTGCCGTGTGCTTCAGCCGCAATTTCGGCAAGGAAATCGCCATCGCCGCCGGGCTTGATCATGCGCGCGGGCGCGCCGTCGCGATCATGGATGCAGACCTTCAGCACCCGCCGGAGGCGCTGGCGACCTTCATTGCCAAATGGCGCGAGGGCTATGCGACTGTCTATGGCCAGCGCACCAGTCGCGAGGAGGAAAGCCGCTTCAAGCGCAATGCGGCGCGCGCCTTCTACCGGCTGTTTGCCCGCTTCGGCGAGACCGAGCTGCATGTGGGCGCCGGAGATTTTCGCCTGATGGACCGCAAGGTGGTGGATGCGCTGCGGGCGCTTGGCGAGCGTGCCCGCTTCTCCAAGGGGCTGTATGCCTGGGTGGGGCATTCTTCCATCGGCGTGCCGTTCGAGGTGGCCGAGCGCGCCCATGGCCAAAGCCGTTTCAATTATCCCAAGCTGTTCCGCTTTGCCTTTGATGGCATCTCGTCCTTCTCCACGGTGCCGCTCAAGAT
>JBOFIL010000291.1:0-7092 GCA_051650165.1 Allobosea sp. | reverse complement strand
GCTTCTGTTGTGTTGTCGCGTTGCGTCATGTGAGGGAGAGGCTATAGCAGCCCTGTTCCCTCTGTCGCGGCTGATTCACGGGATCAGTCGCTCTTTTGATGGTTTTGCACCACATGACCAATGCTACAGGCCTGCCCTTTGATGATGTCCGAAATCTGCTGGCCCAGATGCAGGGGCCGGATGTGGCCGCTGTGGCTGGCGTCCGGGCGCGTGGGCGTGAGCTGACCAAGCCGCCGGGGAGCCTGGGGCGGCTGGAGGAAATCGTCGAATGGATGGCGGCTTGGCAAGGGCGCTCGCCCCCTGTCGTGGCGCGCCCTCTGGTGTGCATATTTGCCGGCAATCATGGCGTAACGCGCCATGGCGTCTCGGCCTTCCCCTCAAGCGTCACCCGCCAGATGCTGGAGAATTTTGCTGCGGGCGGCGCGGCCATCAACCAGATTTGCGCCGCGCAGGATCTGGGCCTGAAAATCTTCGATCTGGCGCTTGATCTGCCGACCGGGGATTTCACCGTCGAGGATGCTCTGGACGAGAAATCCTGCGTGGCCACCATGGCCTTCGGAATGGAGGCGATTGCCGGCGGGGCTGATCTGCTTTGCGTTGGCGAGATGGGCATCGGCAACACGACTTCCGCCGCTGCGATCTACGCAGCGCTTTATGGCGGCGGCGCGCGCCACTGGGTGGGGCGTGGCACCGGGCTCGATGATGACGGCTTGGCGCGCAAGATCATGATTGTGGAGCTTGGTCTCGATAAGCACCGCGCATTCCTCAACCAGCCGCTTGAGGTTCTGCGACGGCTCGGTGGGCGCGAGATTGCAGCGATGGCGGGCGCGATCCTCGCCGCGAGGCTCCAGCGCATTCCGGTCATTCTCGACGGCTATGTCGTGACCGCTGCCGCCGCCGTGCTGCATGCGCTGGACCCTACCGCGCTGGATCATTGTATCGCCGGGCATGTCTCCGCGGAAGGCGCACATCTTGATGTGCTGGAGCGGCTTGGCAAGCGCCCGCTGCTCTCGCTCGACATGCGTTTGGGTGAGGGTTCAGGCGCGGCCTTGGCTGCCGGTATCGTCAAATCTGCCGTGGCGTGCCATGCCGGCATGGCGACATTCGATCAGGCAGGGGTCGATAAAAAGGGCTAGTGAAGCAGCAGCTCACGCCGCGCGGTAGCGATCTGCCGACGGGCTCAGCGGCTTGTTATGAACCGCAGGAAGCGTATCCATCACGCGCTCTGCCGGAATGGTGAAGGTCACTTCCGTGCCGATGCGCAGGCGCGAGCTGAGGTTGAACACGCCGCCATGCAGCTCGACGAGGCCCTTCACGATTGGCAGACCAAGCCCGGTGCCCTGTTCGGCGGTTTTGAGTGCAAGCGAGCCGCGCCCGAAGCTCTCCATGACTGTCGGCAATTCATCCTCTGGAATGCCCGGGCCCGTATCGACCACGCTGACATACTGGCCCCCGCTCGCAGTCCACCCGGCCTTGATCACGATCTCGCCGCCCTGCGGTGTGAATTTGATGGCGTTGGTCATGAGGTTGAGCACGATCTGGCGCACCGCGCGCTCATCCGCCCAGACGCGTGGCAGATCATTCTCGACCATTTCACGAATGCTCTGGCTCTTGGCCTTGGAGCGCAATTTCAGCATGTGATGCGCGTCCTCCACCACTGCGGCAAGGCTCACGGCCTCTTCCTTCAACTCATATTTGCCAGCCTCAATGCGCGAGAGGTCGAGAATCTCGTTAATGAGGTTCAGCAGGTGCTGGCCGGAAGAGTGAATATCGGCGGAATATTCCTTGTAGGATGGATTGGTGTGCGGGCCGAAAACCTCACCCTTCATCACCTCGGAGAAGCCGAGAATGGCATTGAGCGGCGTGCGCAGCTCATGGCTCATGGTGGCCAGAAAACGCGATTTGGCGAGGTTCGCCTCTTCTGCCTTGCGCCGCGCCTCATCCGAGTTGGATTTGGCCGTTTCAAGCTCGGCAATCAGCGCGTCTTTTTCAGCACGAAATTCGAGCGCGGCGACATTGTTCGAATAGAGACGGTGGGCGAGGAAAACGAGAAAGAGCAGCGCGCCGCCTCCCATGCCCGCGACAATGAACGAGTTCATGTCGCGCCCGGCAGTCAGCAGCAGCCCCATGCCACCCGCAACAGGCACCAGGCCGGCATAGACCGCAATCGGCATGGGCGAGCCGATCATCACGGTCAGCGCGCCGACCATCAGCAATGTTGTCAGCACGAACATCTTCGCGCCGGGCTCCTCATTGCCGACAAACAGCACAAGGATCAGCGCCCATGTCAGCCCATGCAAGGCCTCTGCGACTGGCAAAAGCCTGCGCCATGTCGTGATCGCATCGTGGTCCTCAAGATCAACCTTGTTCAGGAAGCGCTGGCACAGCACGTAGCCAAGCAGCGTGGCCAGGATCATCGCGCCAAGCCAGGCTGCGGCAAAAAGAGGCGGAACCCAGAGGCTCGCCGTGGTGGCAACGCCCACCGCCAGAAGCACGACGGCCGGCGCGCCGGATATGTGCTGCTGCGCATACATGCGCACGAGTTCATGATCGAATGCGCGCACCAGCCCACTGGCGGAGGTCAACTTTTCGCGCACGGATTTCACGTCGCGAATGATCGACTTCCGTCTTGCGACGGTGTTCGGATCAGGACCGGTCAGATCCTGTCGGACATGCTCGATGGACCACTTCGCCATTGACGCGACACACTCGGGCTGGGCAACGCTGCTGCAACGCCTCACTGTGGCGGCAATAGGTTAAGGTCTGGC
Source organism: Allobosea sp. (assembly GCA_051650165.1). GTDB lineage: Bacteria > Pseudomonadota > Alphaproteobacteria > Rhizobiales > Beijerinckiaceae > Allobosea. Next base: position 4,324 of record JBOFIL010000291.1, on the reverse strand, counting down.
TGATGCATTGGCGAAATTCTCAGGCTTCTCGCCGATCGGCATCCGGCCTGCGTGTTGCGCTTGGCACGGCCGCCGTTCTGGTGGCGGCGGCGCTCATCATGCAGCGCTGCGGGTTCAATCTCGCCAGCCATGAGGGGCGTGCCATCGCGGTCGATGGCGATTCGCTCAGGCTCAACAATGTGGAGCTGCGCCTCAAGGGCATAGATGCGCCGGAATACCGCCAGACATGCCGCGATGACAAAGGGCAGGATTACCCGTGCGGGCGTTTTGCAAGGCGTGCTCTGGCGGCGCTTGTCCAGGAGCATGATGTTGCCTGCGCCGAAACAGGCAAGGATCGCTATGGCAGGGGCCTCGCCATCTGCCGCAATCTGTCAAACGACAAGGACATCGCCGCAGAGATGGTGCGGCAGGGCATGGCCGTGGCTTTCGGTGATTTTGATGCGCTGGAGGCTGAGGCCCGCGCTGCCCGCAAAGGCCTCTGGGCTGGCTCATTCGAGCGGCCCAGCGAATGGCGCAGGCGTAACCCGCGGGATGATGCGCGCCCTTAGCCTCCAAGATAACAGCTTGCAGGCAGCCAGCCGCCACTGCGCCAAAATGACAGGCAGAAATTTTGTAGCATCACGGTTTTGTGAGCTTGCAGCCGAGCCTTGGCGCCCCACATCCCTACACAGTTACATGGTCACTTCCGATTACGTCTCGTGACTGCATAATTCAGCGCGCAGAGCATACTAGATTTTACCCTCAGAACCTCTCGGCCTTACGGAGAACCTCATGATTGAGCTCAATATCAACGGCACCATGCGCCGGCTGGATGTCGATCCCGACATGCCGCTGCTCTGGGCGATCCGCGATCACCTTGATCTGACAGGTACCAAATATGGCTGCGGCGTTGCCCAGTGTGGTGCTTGCACCGTGCATGTTGAGGGCCAGCCGATGCGCGCCTGCTCCACGCCGGTTTCGGCTGTTGCGGGTCAGAAAATCACCACCATTGAAGGCGCAGCCGGCAAGGTCGCCGAGGCCGTGCAGGCGGCTTGGGTCAAGCTTGCCGTGCCGCAATGCGGTTATTGCCAGTCTGGCCAGATAATGGCGGCCATTTCATTGCTGGAAGGCAACCGCAAGCCCACCGATGCACAGATCGACGACGCAATGACCGGCAACATCTGCCGCTGCGCCACCTACGCCCGCATCCGCGGCGCGATCCTCGAAGCCTCACGCACATTGGGAGCCTGAACCATGTTGGCCCATAAGCTTCCGTTGAAATTGTCGTCCATGCTGCCAGCCACTGTCCGCCCGTCACGGCGCGGCGTCCTGATGGGCGCGGCCTTCACGGCTGGTGCACTCTTCGTCGGGGTAGGCCCGGCGAGCCGCGCCTCTGCCCAGACTGCCGCTGCCGGCAGCCGTGCGCTGACGCCTTATCTTCGCATCAACGCTGACAACACGGTCACGGTTCTTGTCGCCCACATGGAAATGGGGCAGGGCATTTATCATGGCTGCGCCACGCTGGTCGCCGAAGAGCTCGGCGCGGATTGGTCCCAAATGCGCGCTGAAGGTGCATCCGGCAACCCGAAAGCCTATGGCAACATCGCCTGGGGCGGAGCCTTCCAGGGCACGGGCGGCTCTACCGCCACCACCTCATCCTTCGAGCGCTATCGCCGCGCTGGCGCAACAGCCCGCGCCATGCTGGTGCAGGCTGCTGCAACTGAGTGGAAGGTGCCTGCCGCCGAGATCAAGGTAGAGAAGGGCGTTCTCTCACATGGCTCTGGCAAGTCAGCACCTTTCGCGGCGCTGATCGAGAAGGCCGCAGCCGTGCAGCCGCCGCAGAACGTCACGCTGAAGGCCGCGAAAGACTGGACGCTGATTGGCAATGAAACCCTGCCGCATCTCAATGCTGTGGCCAAATCCAACGGCAAGTTCGATTTCACCATCGATGTGAAACTGCCGGGCATGCTCACCGCTGTCATGACCCATCCGCCGCTGTTCGGCGCAACAGTGAAAAGCTTCGATGCTGCCAAGACCAAGGCCGTGAAGGGCGTCGTTGATGTGGTTGCGACACCGCGCGGCGTTGCCGTCGTTGCAAGGGATATGTGGTCCGCGATCAAGGGCCGCGAGGTTCTGAGCGTTGTGTGGGACGAGAGCAAGGCCGAGAAGCGCTCGACGGGCGAGTTGATGGCCAGCTATCGCGACACATCGAAGAAGCCCGGCGCAGCCACAGCCCGCACCGAGGGCGATGTCGCGAAAGCTTTCCCCACGGCAGCAAAGACACTCGAAGCAACCTTCGAGTTTCCCTATCTCGCGCATGCGGCGCTTGAGCCGCTGAATGCCGTAGCACGGCGCAATGCCGATGGCACGCTGGAGGTCTGGGGCGGCCACCAGATGCCGGATATTTATCAGGCAGTGGCGGCGGGCATTGCCGGCATCGAGCCAGCGAAGGTCAAGATGCATGTGATGCCGACAGGCGGCGGCTTTGGCCGGCGTGCGGTGGTGGATGCAGACATCATTGTCGAGGCGGTTTCGGTTGCCAAGGCGATCAACTGGTCCGCGCCGGTCAAGGTGCAGTGGACCCGCGAGGATGATATGCGCGGCGGGCGCTATCGCCCGGCCTATGTGCATCGCCTCAAGGCCGGCCTCGACAAGGACGGCAAGGTCATCGCCTGGGAAAACCACATTGTCGGCCAATCCATCGTCAAGGGCACGCCCTTCGAGGCGGGCCTCGTCAAGAACGGTGTTGACGTGACCTCCGTGGAAGGCTCCAGCAACCTGCCTTACAATCTAGGTGCGCAGAGGGTGGAGCTGACCACCACCGATGTTGGCGTGCCGGTGTTGTGGTGGCGCGCGGTGGGCTCGACCCACACGGCCTATGCAGTCGAGTGCTTCCTCGATGAGGTGGCGGAAGCTGCCGGGAAGGATCCCGTCGCGTTCCGGCTCTCCATGCTGGAGGGGCATCCGCGCTTTGCCGGTGTGTTGCGCCTCGCAGCTGAAAAGGCGGGCTGGGGTCAGCCCCTGCCGGCGGGCCGCTTCCGCGGCGTGGCGGTGGCCGAGTCCTTCTCCAGCTATGTCGCGCAGGTGGCCGAGATTTCGGTCAATGCGCAGGGCCGTGTGAAGGTGGAGCGCGTGGTCTGCGCCGTGGATTGCGGCGTCGTCGTCAATCCGGACATGGTGCGCGCCCAGATCGAGGGGGGCATCGGCTTCGGCCTTGGCGCGGTGATGAAAAGCCAGCTCACGCTCGACAAGGGCAAGGTCGTCGAGGGCAATTTCGATGGCTATGATGTGCTGCGTTTCGATGAGATGCCCAAGGTCGAGGTGCATATGGTGAAGTCCGAGGCTGGCCCGACCGGCGTCGGCGAGCCAGGGGTTCCGCCTGTCGGCCCTGCAGTCGCCAACGCCATCTATGCCGCGACCAAGAAGCGGATGCGCATCCTGCCCTTTACGCGGGCTGAGAATGCGTGAACTCTCTGGTGGCCTGTTTTGATGGGAGGCCACCATGAAACTCTATGATGGCGGGCGCGCGCCCAATCCGCGACGCGTCCGCATATTTCTTGCTGAAAAGGGCTTGAGCCTGCCGGAGATCGTGCCGGTGAATCTCGCCAGCTTCGAGCAGAGAAGCCCTGACTTTCTGAAGCTCAACCCCGCCGGGCAGACGCCTGTGCTGGCGCTGGAAGATGGCACGGCGATCGCCGAGACCATGGCGATCTGCCGCTATTTCGAGGCGCTTCACCCTGAGCCAGCCTTGTTCGGTCGCACGCCATTGGAGCAGGCCACAGTGGAAATGTGGAACCGGCGTATGGAATTGGGGCTCCTTACTGCCGTGCAGGCCGTGTTTCGTCATGGTCATCCCGGCATGGCGGCGAGTGAAAATCCGCAAATTCCGCAATGGGCCGAGGTCAACCGCCCACGCGTGCTGGAAAACCTCGCGATACTTGAGAAACAGCTCGAAACCCGGCCCTTCATTTGCGGCGAGGCTTTCACGGTGGCGGATATCACCGCTGGTGTCACAGTAGATTTTTTACGCGCAGCTAAAGTCCATTTGCCGGAAGATCATGCCCATATCCGCCGCTGGCATCAGTCCATCTCGGCAAGGCCAAGTTGGAGCGCGTGAGTTTGAAAAAGTGCCTCGCCTGGCTGGCTTTCCTGCTTTTTCTGATGCCTGCAACGGCCTCGGAAACCAGCGTGACGCTGGGCGGCGAGGAGATACGCAAGGCGTTTGAGGGCAACACGGTGAGCGGGCGCTACACCAATGGCGGCTTCTTCACCGAATATCATCAGAATGGCGGCAAAGCGTTGGGCCATAACGGTTATTCGCCTAATGTCGATGCTTGTTGGGCCA
>JBOFIL010000290.1:0-5507 GCA_051650165.1 Allobosea sp. | reverse complement strand
GAGAGCCCCTCGCTACGCCTGATCGAGCTTCTGGAACATCGCGGCGCATCGACGGATTATCATGATCCGCATGTGGGCGTGATCCCCAAGACGCGTGAGCATGCCGCGCTGACGGGCCGCAAATCAATCCCGCTGACAGACGCCAATATCGGCGCCTATGATGTGGTGTTGATCGCGACCGACCATGACGCGATCGACTACAAGGCGCTGGTGAAGGCCTCGAAGCTTGTGGTCGATACGCGCAATGCCTGCGCCAAGGCCGGCATTACCGGCGGCAACGTGGTGAAGGCCTGAGCGCCCAATCTGGCAAACGACGCACTCTAGACGGACAAGAACATGACGAGTTTTGCGCTGATCGGGGCTGCCGGCTATATCGCCCCCCGCCACATGAAGGCGATGAAGGCTGTGGGCGGCGATCTCAAGGTCGCGTTTGACCCGAATGACTCCGTCGGCATCATGGACAGCAATTTCCCTGATGCGCATTTCTTCACCGAGTTCGAGCGCTTTGATCGCCATGTCGACAAGCTGAAGCGCAAGGGCGAGCGCATCGATTATGTCAGCATCTGCTCGCCGAACTATCTGCATGATGCCCATATCCGCTTTGGCCTGCGCGCTGGCTCGGATGTGATCTGTGAGAAGCCGCTGGTGCTCAACCCGTGGAACATTGATGGCCTTGCCGAGATCGAGCGCGAGACCGGCCACAGGGTCAACACCATCCTGCAGCTGCGCCTGCATCCGGCGATCATTGCCCTGAAAGAGCGCATCGCCACCTCGAATGAGCGTCATGCGGTAGACCTGACCTACATCACCTCGCGCGGGCGCTGGTATCATGCCAGCTGGAAGGGCGAGGACCAGAAATCAGGCGGTGTCGCCACCAATATCGGTGTGCATTTCTTTGATATGCTGGCCTTCGTCTTCGGCCCGCTCAAGGGCCAGCGCGCGCATTTGCGCGAGGCTGAGCGTGCCGGCGGCTTCCTTGAATATGAGAAGGCGGATGTGCGCTGGTTCCTCTCGGTTGACAGGGAAGACCTGCCCGAAAGCGTCAAGGGGCAGAAGACCACCTATCGCTCCATCACCATGGATGGCGAGGAGGTCGAGTTCTCCGATGGCTTCACCGATCTGCACACCCGCTCCTATCAGGAGATTCTGGCCGGACAGGGCTATGGGCTGAACGATGTGCGCTTCTCAATCGAGGTGGTCTCGGCCTTCCGCAATATGCCGGTGACCGCCAGCGGCGAGCGCCACCCCGTCATTGTCGCGAAGACAAAGGGCTGAGGCGCGATGGCTGATGAGCCGCAAAAGCGTCAGCCGGAAATGCGGGCCGATCCGCGCTTTGATGGCGTGATGATCCATGAAAGCGCCTATGTCGATGATGGTGTGACCATCGGTGCCGGCAGCAAGATCTGGCACTTCGTCCATGTGCTGCCACAGACGGTGATCGGCAAGGATTGCGTGCTTGGCCAGAATGTTATGGCCGGCCCGCGCGTCACCATCGGCGATGGCTGCAAAATCCAGAACAACGTCGCGCTCTATGATGGCGTGGAGCTGGAGGCGGGCGTGTTCTGCGGGCCGTCCTGCGTGTTCACCAATGTCAACAACCCGCGCGCCTTTCTCAATCGCAAATCCGAGTTTCGCCGCACGCTGGTGAAGCAGGGCGCGAGCATTGGCGCGAATGCCACCATCGTCTGCGGGCACACGCTGGGGCGCTATTGCTTCATTGCCGCCGGCGCGGTGATCACCAAAGACGTGCCGGATTTCGCCATGATGGCGGGCGTGCCCGCAAAGCGCATCGGCTGGATGAGCCGGGCAGGGGTGAAGCTCGGGGCTGATCTCATCTGCCCCGAAACCGGTGAGCGCTATCGCCAAACCGCCGATGGCCGCCTGGAGGAGATTGCATGAACGCCGCTGCCACAAACGCCGCTGCCATGCCGCATATCGAGTTCATTGATCTGAAAGCCCAGCGCGCCCGCATCGGCGCACGCATGGAAGCGGCCATCATGGGCGCTGTCGAGGCCGGGCAATATATTCTCGGGCCTCAGGTGGCCGAGTTCGAGCAGAAGATGGCTGCCTTTTGCGGCGCAAAGCACGTCATCGGCACGGCGAATGGCACCGATGCGCTCGGCATTTGCATGATGGCGATGGGCTTGCGCCCCGGCGATGCCGTGATCTGCCCGGCCTTCACCTTTGCCGCCACCGCCGAGGCTGTGGCCTGGCTGGGAGCGACGCCAATCTTCGTCGACATCGACGAAGCGACCTATAACATGGACCCGAAGGCCCTCGCGCAAGCGCTTGATACGGCGAGCCGGCTCGGCCTCAAGGTCAAGGCACTGATCGCAGTCGATCTCTTCGGCCAGATGGCGGATTATGACCCCATCGAGGCCTTCTGCGTGGCACACGGCATCAAGCTCATCTGCGATTCAGCGCAAGGCTTCGGCGCTGCCTACAAGGGCCGACGCGCTGGCGTGATCGGGGATTACACCACGGCGAGCTTCTTCCCGGCGAAGCCCTTGGGCTGCTATGGCGATGGCGGGGCGATTGCCACCAATGATGACGCCACGGATGAGCTGATCCGCTCGCTCCGCTTCCATGGCAAGGGCGATTACAAATACGACAATGTCCGCATTGGCATGAATTCGCGGCTTGATACGTTGCAGGCCGCGATCCTGCTCGAAAAGCTGGCGGTGTTCGAAGAAGAGATCGCCGCGCGGCAGGTCGTGGCCGGGCGCTATGATGCCGGGCTGCATGATGTGGCGCTGACACCCTACATCATGCCGGATTGCGTCTCTGTCTGGGCGCAATACACGCTGCGTGTGCCGGCGGATAAGCGCGATGCCTTCCAGGCCGCATTGAAGGCCAAGGGTGTGCCGACCACCGTCTATTACCCCAAGCCGCTCAACGAGCAGACTGCCTACAAGCGCTTCCCCGTGGCGGGCAATGGCCTGCCCGTCAGCGAGAAGGTTGCGAAAGAGGTCGTGTCGCTGCCGATGCACCCCTATCTCGATGAAGAGACCCAAGGCTACATCATCGCCACTGTGCGCGAGGCGTTGGCTGGCGTCGCCAAGATCAAGGTTGGGTGAGTGACAGAGCATGTCGCCCAAAAGTGGGAACCGGTTTTGGGTAACGACATGCGACCAGCAAACACCCGGCGCATCGCCTATCTCTGCCTTGAGACGCCGCGCGAAGGCCAGGCGACGCACACCCATGTGCATGAGATCATCAACGGCCTGAGGGCCAACGGCTGGGACGTAAGCCTGATCGCGACCGAGGCCGGCGGCTCTGCTTCGGGCAGTGCCTATTGGCGGCGCGGGCTGGATTATATCAGCGCGCAATGGCGGCTGATGCGCGGGCTCTCAGCCTATGATGCGGTCTATATGCGCGCGCATTTTGCCGCACTGCCGGCAAGCCTTTACGCCCGCCTGCGCGGCAAGCCCGTGGTGCAGGAAATCAACGGCAAGCCGGATGATATTTTTGTCACCTATCCATGGCTGGGCTGGCTGGGCTGGCCCGTCAAGGCGAGCTATCGCTGGCAGATGCAACTCGCCGCCCATGTCATTACAGTCACGGAAGGCTTGCGCGGCTGGGCGCTGGCTGAAGCTGGGCACGCTCAAGTCAGCCTTGTCGGCAATGGCGCGAATACGGATGTGTTCACGCCTGAAGGGCCAAAGCCGGAAGGCGAGGGGCAATACATCGCTTTTGTAGGCGGCATCACCGCCTGGCATGGCATTGATGTGATGGTGGCCGCGACTAGCAACGCGGCATGGCCGGAAGGCGTGAAGCTGGTCATCATCGGCGATGGCAAGGAAAGCGGGCAGCTGCGCGCCGCCATGCTCAGCGATGGCCAAGGGCGCATCCAGTGGCTGGGCCGTTTGCCACAACAGCAAGCCGCCATGTGGCTGCGCGGGGCGTTAGGCGCGCTCTCGATCACGCAGGACACATCCGAACATCTCGGCACCGGCGTCGCGCCCTTGAAGCTTTTTGAGGCGATGGCGAGCGGCGCGGCGGTGATCGTCACTGATCTGCCGTTCCAGGCCGATCTGGTGAGCGGTGAAGATGCCGGGTTGGTTATCCCGATGGCCGATCCCGCCGCTTTGGCTGAAGCCATTGCCCGCCTCGCCGCAGACCCCGCTGCCGCGTGGGATATGGGCGCGCGCGGCGCAGCCTATGTGCGCGAGAATGCGTCCTGGATGGCGCGCGCCGCCGAGACGGGGCTATTGATCGAAGATGCTATCCAGCGGGGCAGCGCTCATGCAGCCTGAGACGAAGAGTGGCGTGGCCGTGCTCTCCTTCTCGCGCATCGCGCGCGACCGGCGGGTTTTGCGCCAATGCGCGCTGCTAGCCGAGATGGGGCATACGCCGCATGTCGTCGCCTATGCCAATGAGGGTGAGAGCATCCCTTTCCAGTTGTCGCGCTGGCCTGTGCCGATGCCGACGACTGCGCACCGGCTGAGCACCGTGGCGCGGCAATTGCCGGCGCATCTGGGGCTCATGGCTGCCAAGGCCGGTTTCTGGATCGAGCCGCGCTACCGCTGGGCGCTGGCTGAGTTGCTGCGGTTGCAGCCACGCCTGATCATCGCGAATGATTGGCCAGCACTGGTGGTCGCGGCGGCCTGCAAGGCGAAAACCGGTGCGACCATCCATTACGATACGCATGAATTCGCGACGCTCGAATTCGACGAGAGTGCCTGGTGGCGCGTGGTCTACAAGCCGATGGTCACGCAGCTTGAGGGCGCATGCATCGGTGCGGCGGATGGTATCTCGACCGTTGGCCCCAAGCTCGCGCAGGCGTTGCAGGCGCATTATACGTTGCCAAAACTGCCTGCCGTGGTCCGCAACATTCCGGACCGCATCGCGCTTGATGAGAGCGTCGAGACAGCATGGCCATTGCGCATTCTGTATCATGGACAGGTGCTGCCGGACCGCGGGCTTGAGGCGCTGATCGGCTCCATTCCGCTCTGGGCGCATCCACATCGCCTCACCATCCGGGGCGATGGCGACCCCGGATATATCGCAGGCTTGAAGGCCAAGGTGCAGGCGACGGGCCGGGCTGATCTGGTGACATTCGAGAAGGCGGTCTCGCCCGACGAGGTGATGCCGCTGGCGGCGCGCGGCGCTGATCTGGGCGTGCATTTCACCCCGCTGGATACGGACCAGCGCCATTTCAGCCTGCCCAACAAGCTGTTCGAATATATCGGCGCGGGGCTGGCCGTGGCGGTGTCGCCCGGTGTGGATTTGCGCGCAGTGGTCGAAGGGCATGGCGTCGGCATCGTCAGCCGCGATGCGAGCGCCGAGGCGGCTGCGGACGCCATCAATGGGCTGACCCGCGAGAGCGTAGCCGCTTTCAAGGCTGCCGCGAGGCAGGCCGCGCAGGTGCTTTGCTGGGGGAGCGAGCGCGAGGTGCTGAGGAATGCGCTGCTACCGCTGATGCGGGGCTGGTGAGGCACTCCTCTCCCCCCAGCAGCGCGGCAAGGAGAGGGAGAGAGTCATCTTTCAGGCAGCAATCTTTCGGA
>JBOFIL010000289.1:0-4089 GCA_051650165.1 Allobosea sp. | reverse complement strand
CGCCCGCCCGCAAACACCACCTCATCCGCGCGCACGCCCCATTTCTTGCAAGCGAAGCTGACAAGCCGGTCCTTGAGTGCCTCGCAGGCACTGAGCGCAGCCATGCCGTTGAGATCTGAGCCGGAGGAGGCAGCGGTGGCGGAAGTGTTGGGCACCTTGTCGGTGGTGGTGGCGGTCACCTTCACCTGGCCTACATCGATGGCGAAGGCGCTCGCCACGACCTGCGCAACCTTCACATAAAGCCCCTGGCCCATCTCGGTGCCGCCCTGGTTCACCTGCACGGTGCCATCGCGGTAAAGATGCACAAGCGCGCCCGCCTGATTGTACCAGGTGGCGGTGAAGCTGATGCCGAACTTGACTGGCGTCAGCGCCAGCCCGCGCTTGATGATCCGGCTCTGCGCATTGAAGGCACGGATCGCTTCGCGACGCTGCCAATATTGTGCGCTCGCCTCCAGCGCCGCGACAATCTCGGGCACAACGCTATCCGTGATGATCTGGTGATAGGGCGCGATGTTGCGCCCACTCTCTCCTCCTTGGCCGCCATAGAAATTGCGTTTGCGGATTGTGAGCGGGTCTTCACGGAGCGCAAAGGCGATCTCTTCGATGAAGCGCTCGGCCCCCACCATGCCCTGCGGCCCACCAAAGCCGCGGAATGCGGTATTGGACACCGTGTTGGTGCGCAAGGGCTCGGAGCGTCCACGCACGGCAGGGTAGAAATAGGCATTGTCCATGTGGAACAGCGCACGGTCCGTCACCGGGCCTGAGAGGTCCGCTGACCAGCCGCAGCGCGCGGCATAAACCGCATCGACGCCGAGAATGCGTCCCTCATCATCGAAGCCGAGGCGATAGTCGACACGGAAATCATGGCGCTTGCCGGTGATGATCATGTCGTCATCGCGGTCCACGCGCAGCTTGGCGGCCCGGCCTGTGAGTTTCGCGGCGAGCGCGGCGACAACCGCGAAGAGATTGCCTTGCGTCTCCTTGCCGCCAAAGCCGCCGCCCATGCGCCTGACCTGCACCGTGACCGCATGCGCACCGACGCCAAGCACCAGCGCCACCATGTGCTGCACCTCGGAGGGGTGCTGGGTGGAGCACAGCACGGTGACATCCTCATCCTCGCCCGGAATGGCGAGCGAGATCTGCCCTTCAAGGTAGAAGTGATCCTGCCCGCCGATCAGCATCGTTCCATCGAGCCGGCGGGGGGAGGAAGCGAGCGCCGCATCAACATCGCCGCGCTCAAGTTTCAGCGGTGTGGTGACAAGCCTTGCCCCCTTCTCTCGCGCCTGATTGACATCGAGAATGGGCGTCTCCTCGCCATACTCCACCCTTGCAAGCTTCGCCGCGCGCCGTGCGCTTTCGCGGTCCTCCGCCACCACGGCAAAGAGCGGCTGGCCGTGGAACATCACGCGATCAATCGCGAACACCGGCTCATCATGGGCATGCACCGGACTTATGTCATTGACACCCGGCACATCCTCAGCCGTCAGCACGCGCACCACGCCGGGCGCAGCGCGAACGGGGCCAAGGTCCATGGACAGAATACGCCCCGCCGCGATGGTGCTGAGTCCCAATTGCACATGCAGCGTGCCGTCAGGCTCCGGCACATCATCGATATAGACCGCCTCGCCAGCTACATGCTTCAGCGCCGATTCATGGATCAACGCCTCGCCGACGCCGCCTGTGATGCGCGCATGCGCGGGATGCGCCGCCTCATCCCGCATGGCTTGTCTCCGCCAGCGGGCCGGCGACGCGGATGGGTTGCTGAGGCTCAATCGTTTCCATCAGGAAGCGCTCAAGCAGGTTCTGCGCCACTTTCATCCGGTAAGCCGATGAGGCGCGCATATCGGTGAGCGGAGAGAAGTCTTGCGCCAACGCAGCTTGCGCGGCTTCCACCGCTGCCACATCAAAACGCCGGCCCATCAGCGCGGCTTCCGCAGCCTTTGCGCGCTTGGGCGTTGCGGCCATGCCGCCAAAGGCCAGCCGCGCCGCAATGACATGGCCATGGGAATCGCGCTCCAAGCGGAAAGCGCCGCACAGCGCCGATATATCCTCATCAAACCGCTTCGAGATTTTCGAGACATGGAACAGGCTGCGCGCACCCAGCTTCGGCACGGTGATGGCCTCGACAAACTCGGCCTCGCGCCTGTCCTGTTGGCGATAGGCGAGGAAGAAATCCTCCAAGGGCAGATCACGCCGCGTCTCGCCCTGGCGCAGATGCAAGGTCGCACCGAGCGCGATCAACGCGGGCGGCAGATCGCCGATGGGCGAGCCATTGGCGATATTGCCGCCAATCGTGCCGGCATTCCTCACCTGCTCGCCGCCAAACCGGCGCATCAGTTCGTCTAGATGTGCATGGATGAAGCCAAGGCGCTGGCGGACCTCGATATGGTTCACCATCGCGCCGAAGCGGATGGCGCGCTCTGTCTCGGTCACGCCCTGCAATTCAGCGATGCGCCCGAGCCAGATCACCGTTTCTGGTTGTTGCATTCCCTTCGTCACCCACAGCCCGACATCGGTCGCGCCGGCCACCAATGTCGCTTGCGGGTATTGCTGATAGAGCGCGGCGAGCGCTCCTGTGGTGGTCGGCGCAAGCCAGGTGCGGGCGTTATCCCCCACCTCCAGCGTGTGCCGCTCCTGGATGGTGGCAAGGCGCATCGCCAGTTCATCGCGGCGTGCAATCATGGGGTCTGCCATGCGGTTATGCTGCGTGAACAGTGCCTCAGCGGCACGGATGATCGGCGCATAGCCTGTGCAGCGGCAGAGGTTACCGGCGAGGGCATCCTCGATGCGTTGCCTGTCGGGCGCGGCCTCATTGAGCCAGAGCGCCATCAGCGACATGACGATGCCGGGCGTGCAAAAGCCGCATTGCGAGCCGTGAAACTCCGCCATCATGCGCTGGATGGGGTGAAGCGCGCCATCAGATGATTTCAAGTGCTCCACAGTCAGCATATGGCAGCCATCAAGCGAAGGCAGGAAGCGGATGCAGGCGTTGATGGCCTCGTACATCAGCCCCTGCGCGGTCAGCCGACCGACAAGGATGGTGCAGGCCCCGCAATCACCCTCATTGCACCCCTCCTTGGTGCCGCTGAGGCGAGCATCGCGGCGCAGCCAATCGAGCGCAGAGCGCGTCGGGTCGCAGGCTGCGATTTCGACAGTCTCATCGTTGAGGATGAAGCGGATGGCGCGACGCATGGTGACGGGTCATTTCCCTGAGGGCGATTCAAGGTGAGGCTAGCAGCTTGGGCGGCTTTGGGAATGGGCTGGATTGCGGACAGCAGCATGCTGCCCCTATCTTGAGCAGATGAACACACATATTGCCCTGCGTGGCCGCCTGTTCTGGTTTGAGGATGATCCTGACACCGTCGATGGGTCCGCACATCGCTATGTCGGCGATGGCGTGCTGGTGATGGCGGGCGGGCACATTACAGCTTGCGGCGAGGCGTCAGACCTGTTGCCAGCATTACCCGCCGGCACGCAGATCATCGACCATCGCCCGCACCTGATCATGCCCGGTTTCATAGACGCGCATATCCATCTGCCGCAAACGCAGGTGATCGCCTCCCATGGCGCGCAATTGCTGGATTGGCTGACGCGCTACACCTTTGTCGAGGAACTGCGCTTCGCCGATCCGGCGCATTGCACCGCCGTTGCGCGTTTCTTCTGCGATGAGCTGATCCGCAACGGCACGACGACATGCGTCGCCTTCGGCTCGGTGCATCGGCAATCGGTCGAGGCGCTGTTTCAGGAGGCGGCGGGGCGCAACATGCGGCTGATCGCCGGCAAGGTGATGATGGATCGCAATGCGCCTGAGGCCCTGCGCGATACGCCTCAGCAAGGATTTGACGAGAGCGTAGCGCTGATCTCCCGCTGGCATGGCACAACACCTGATGGCACAAAAAGCCGGCTTGGCTACGCGGTCAGTCCGCGCTTTGCCATCACGTCAACAGAGGCGCAATTGGAGGCGGCCGGCGCGCTGGTAAAGGCCCATCCTGGTTGCTGGATGCAGACGCATCTGAGCGAGAACCTCGCCGAAATCGAAACCGTGAGACAGCTTTTCCCACAGACCCGGGACTACACGGATGTCTATCA
>JBOFIL010000288.1:0-5877 GCA_051650165.1 Allobosea sp. | reverse complement strand
AAGGCTTCCGGGAGGATGGGCAGGCCGCCGACAATCAGATGCAACTCGCGCCCACGCTGGGGTGAGAGCACCACCTTGACGACATCATCGCCCTCGGCCTCGACCGAGACAACTTCCTTCAGGTTCAGGCGGAAGCTCGGATGACCCTTGGTTCGCATCAGATTGATCGAGAAGGCGACATCCTTCGCAGTCAGGCGCGAGCCGTCATGGAAGCGTGCTTCAGGCCGCAAGAGAAACCGGTAGGTCAGCCGGTCAGCGCTCCAGCGCACACGCCGCGCCACCAGCCCATAGGCGGAGCCCGCCTCATCGCCATTGCCGCCCATCAGCGTGTCGAAAATCATGTCGACGCCCGCCGCACCGTCGCCCTTCAGCACAAAGGGGTTCAGTGTGTTGAAAGTCTCGAACCCCTGGTTGCCGAGCCCGCGCTTGAGCTGGACGACCAGCGCGCCGCCCTTGGGCGCATTGGGGTTCACGTAAGCGAGATGCGGAAAGCTCTCTGGCAGAGCAAGATCGCCATCAAACACGGAGAGCCCATGCGCCTCGGTCTCGCCTGCCTGCGCCATGCCCCAGGAAGCTGGCAGTGTTGCCGCCGCCAGCGCTGCCACGCCGCCCTGAAGGGCGCGGCGGCGGGTCAATCCATGGTCACTCGACATATCGCGCATAGGCAGTCCGCACCTTGCTGATTCGCCGGCAGATTATGTCCCGCAGGCATGCCGACGCCAGCGATATTGCAGCACCAGAAAAGATAAAGCCGGGCATTTGCCCGGCTTGTGATCATCTTCCGTGATCCGCGGTCAGATCAGGGCTTGGCATTAAGGCTTGGCATCAAGGTTTGGGCAGCGGCTTCTTCGCATCCGAGAGGCTGTTGATATAGGCCACCACATCAGCGCGCTGATCGGGGCGCGGCATGCCGCCATAGGCCATCGTCGTGCCGGGCAGATAGGCCTTCGGGTTCTTCAAGAAGGCATCAAGCGCGGCAGCGCTCCAAGTCTCGTTGGCCTTGCCCTTCGACGCGGTCGAATAACCAAAGCCAGGAACCGCAGCCTTGGCGCGGTCATACACATCCCACAAGGCCGGGCCGACCTTGTTGGCGCCGCCCTTTTCAAAGGCATGGCAGGCCTTGCAGGCTGCAATCGCCCGCTCGCCGCGCGATGCATCGGCCGCGGCAAGGCGCACCGCGATGGGCTCCTCCGCAACAGCCGTCGGAGCAGTCGTGGCAGCCGCAACCTCAAGGCCCGGCAGCTCATAGCCCGGCACCTTTGGCTTCTTCGGCGCGAAGATCATGCCCGTGGCGATATGCACGAACACGAAAAATGTCGCGACGCCGAGAACGGCACCGGAAATCTTGTTGAACTCATTCGATGACGCCATGGCGGACAAGGCTCCGTTCGGTGCTGACGATCAGACTGTTATGCGCTTCATGCGCACCCGCAAGACGGCATGAGGCCGCGCCTTCAGGATTGCATTCAAATTCCGGGTGCTGATTACCCGCTTTGCCGTGCAAAAGGCAACTCGTATAAGCGCCGCATCGCACCGACTTTTTATCAAAGACGGCTGCGACGGCACAAACCCGGAAAACACTGATGTCAGACCCGCTGATCCTGATCCCCGCGCGCCTTGCCGCGACACGCCTGCCGAACAAACCGCTGGCCGAGATTGCAGGCGAGGCAATGATTGTTCAGGTCTGGCGGCGCGCGATGGAAAGCGGCATCGGGCCTGTGGCTGTCGCGACAGACTCAACCGAGATCATGAGCGTGGTCGAGAAGGCTGGCGGCGTTGCGGTGATGACACGAGCAGATCATCCCTCTGGCTCGGATCGCATCAAGGAAGCCGCTGACAAGCTCGACCCGGAAGGGCGGCATGATGTGATCGTCAATGTACAGGGCGATCTGCCCACCATTGATCCCCGCATCATTGCCGCTTCGATACTGCCGCTCTCGGACCCTTCCGTCGACATCGCGACATTGGCCGCCGTGATCACGCGCGAGGCGGAGCGCACCGAGCCCAGCGTGGTCAAGGCTGTCGGCACGCCCATCACCCCGCACCGCTTGCGAGCACTGTATTTCACCCGCGCCACAGCGCCCTATGGCGATGGGCCTTTGCTGCACCATATCGGCCTTTATGCGTGGCGCAGGAAGGCGCTGGATCGTTTCGTGAGCCTGCCGCCCTCGCCGCTGGAGCTGCGCGAGAAGCTGGAGCAGCTGCGCGCGCTGGAGGCCGGCATGCGCATCGACATCATTGTGGTTGACGATGTGCCGCTGGGCGTGGACACAGCGCATGATCTGGAGCGGGCGCGGGCCGTGATGGCCGCGCGCGCAAATAATTCAACAAGGTGAGCCCCATATGAGCATGATTGTGTCCTATCAGGGCGAGTCCGGCGCGAATTCGCACACGGCAGCGAAGACGGTCTATCCAGATTGCGAGCCGCTGCCCTGCCCCACATTCGAAGATGCGCTGGCAGCCGTCGCGGATGGCACGGCGCGCTATGGCATGATCCCGATCGAGAATTCGGTGGCGGGGCGCGTGGCTGATATTCATCATCTTCTGCCGCGCTCAGGGCTCCATATCATCGGGGAATTCTTCCTGCCGATCAGGTTCCAGCTGATGGGCGCGAAAGGTGCAACGCTCGCCACCATCAAGAGCGCGGAAAGCCATGTCATGGCGCTCGGCCAATGCCGCAAGATCATCCGCAAGCTGGGCCTCAAGACCGTGGTGGCGGCAGACACAGCGGGGGCCGCGCGCATCGTGGCTGAGTCAGGCGATCTTGCCCGCGCGGCCATAGCGCCAAGGTTGGCGGCGGAGGTTTACGGCCTCGACATTCTCATGGAGGACATCGAGGACGAGAAGCACAACACCACGCGCTTCGTTGTCGTTTCGAAATATCCGGAGTTCGCGCGGGCCGGGAACGGCACCACCATCACGACGCTGGTGTTCCGCGTGCGCAATATTCCTGCCGCGCTCTACAAGGCGATGGGCGGTTTCGCGACAAATGGCGTCAACATGACCAAGCTGGAAAGCTACATGATGGACGGGCATTTTTACGCCACCATGTTCTATCTCGATGTGGAGGGGCACCCGGATGATGCCCCGCTCGCCCGCGCGCTGGATGAGCTGAAATTCTTCGCCAAGGAAATGACCATTCTCGGCGTCTATCCGGCGCACCCATTCCGTGACACGTTCCGTGAGCAACAGGCGTGATGCCGCGAGCAACAAGCGTGAACGGAGATCTGCGCTGATGGCCCTGCCTGACGACATCGAGCCATCCATCCGCGCGGCGCTGGAGGAACTTGCCGCGCTGGGGTTGGTCACGCCTGACCCAGTACTTGTTGCCATCGCGGCAGCGCGGCGGGTGAATGAGGCCTATTTCGGCTATATTGCCGAGCCCATGGCCGAGATCGCGCGCAGTGTGCGCGTTTCCATCACAGGCAAGGGCGGGCAAATTGAGCTGAAGCTCATCTTCCCCAATGCCGAGCCGGCAAAAGCGGCGATGCTGTACTTTCATGGTGGCGGATTTGCCTTCGCCTCGCTGCACACCCACGAGCGTCTGATGCGGCAGCTCGCTGTGGCTTCCGGCGCAGTGGTGGTTGGCGTCGAATATCGTCGCACCCCAGAACATCCCTACCCTGCCGCCTTGCAAGATGCAGAGGCGGCCTGGCACTGGCTGGTTGCCGGCGGCGAGGGGCGTTTTGGCAAGCTCGCCATCGGGTTGGTTGGCGACTCCGCCGGCGCCAATCTCGCGCTCGCGCTGGCCATGCAGCTGCGCGATGCTGGCGCGCGACAGGCCGATGCGCTGGGCCTGATCTATGGGATGTATGACCGCGCTATGCAGTCTGCCTCCCATGCCCGCTATGGTGACTGGCGGTATGGCCTCTCCACGGCGCGCCTTGAATGGTTCTGGAGCCAGTATCTCTCGCAACAACAGGATGCGACCGATCCGCTCGCCGTGCCGGCATTGGGAGATGTGGTTGGCCTGCCGCCTGTCGCGGCCTTCATCGCAGAGCGCGATTGCCTTGCCGATGACACGCACGCGCTGGTGGCCAAGCTGGCAGCAGCGGATGTGCCGCATAGCCTGGATGTGTTCGAGGGCTTCACCCACGGCTCCATCCAGCTTGGCGCGCTCGCGCCTGTCTGCGACGATGCGCTCGGCCTGATTGGCAAGCGCATGGCGGCGCTGATGGATGGAACAAGGAGCGCGTAATGGAGCGTGTTCAAGCGATCGTCATCGGCGCTGGCGTGGTCGGCCTCGCTGTTGCGCGCGCACTCGCTCTGGCCGGGCGCGAGGTCATGGTGCTTGAGGCGGCTGAGGCCATCGGCACAGGCGTTTCTTCACGCAACTCCGAGGTGATCCATGCCGGTGTGTATTACCCGCCCGGCAGCCTGAAAGCCCGCGCCTGCATCGCCGGCAAGGACATGCTCTACGCCTATTGCGAGACACGCGGCGTCAAGACCAAACGCGTCGGCAAGATCATCG
The DNA here is from genome assembly GCA_051650165.1 of Allobosea sp. Classification (GTDB taxonomy): domain Bacteria; phylum Pseudomonadota; class Alphaproteobacteria; order Rhizobiales; family Beijerinckiaceae; genus Allobosea. The sequence goes on along the minus strand of JBOFIL010000288.1, from coordinate 1,406 downwards.
TTGCTACACAAGACGCGCAAATCCCTGACCTCGAAAAAATGCGTGCCAATGCGGCAGCCTGCGGTATGCATGATCTGAGCATGATCTCTCGCGCTGAGGCGCTGGAGATGGAGCCGCAGGTGCATTGCGTCGCGGCGCTGCATTCGCCCACCACGGGCATCATCGACAGCCATGGGCTGATGCTGGCATTCCAGGGCGACATCGAGAATGCCGGAGGCATGGTGGTGTTCCATGCGCCAGTCATGGCGCTCGCTGCCGAGGATCATGGCTACCGCGTCGAGTTGGGCGGCGAAGCACCCATGTCGCTTGGTTGCGACATTCTGGTCAATGCGGCATCGCTCGCCGCGCCCGGCCTTGCCGCCGGCATGGGTGGATATGATGCGAGCCTTGCGCCCAAGGCCTATCTCGCCAAGGGCAACTATTTCTCGCTCACGGGCGTGAAGCCGCCCTTCCGCGGGCTTGTCTACCCCGTGCCGGAGCCGGGCGGGCTTGGCATCCATGCCACGGTGGATTTGGGCGGGCAGGTGCGCTTCGGGCCGGATGTGCAGTGGATCGATGCTGTCGATTACACACCTGATGTGAGCCGCACGGAGAAGTTCCGGCAGGCGATCACATCCTATTGGCCGTCAGTGCCAGAGGGCGCACTTGTTGCATCTTACACAGGCATCCGCCCCAAGATTGCCGGCCCTGGCGAGCCGAATGCCGATTTCGTGGTGCAGGGCCCGGCAACCCATGGTTTGAATGGCCTTGTGCATATGTTCGGCATTGAGTCGCCCGGCCTCACCTCCAGCCTAGCACTGGCCGAAGTGGTGATGAGCGCGCTGGATCAACGCCTCGTTCAGGCGGCGGAATAGCCATGGCGCAAGCGCGGCGCACGAGGCTTGTGGCGGCGTTGCTGGCGATGCTGTTTTGCCTGCCTGCATGGGGCACCCGCGCTGATGTGTTCATCCCGCGCTTCATGGACCCGAAAATCAGGCTGGAGCGCCCCGATCTTGCCTCGCTGCGCGTCATTCGCTTCATAACCGATGATGAATATCCCCCACTGCATTTTGCTGATCCGGATGGCGGGCTTGCCGGCTTCTCAGTCGATCTCGCCCGCGCCATCTGCGAGAAGCTTGGCATTGCCTGCACCATTCAGGCGCGGCGCTTCGATACGCTGATCGACTCGCTTGCCGAGGGGCGCGGTGATGTCATTGCCGCGGCGATCCCGCTCACTGCGGCCATGCGCCAGCGCTTTGCGGCAAGCCAGATCTACCACCGCACGCCGGCGCGCTTTGTGGGCAATGAGGGGCTTGCCAACACACCTGCCACGCCGCAGGCGCTTGAGGGCAAGAAGGTGGCCGTGGTCGCTGGCAGCGCGCATGCTGCCTTCATCGGTGCCTTCTTTGCCCGCGCTGACCGGCTGG
>JBOFIL010000287.1:0-1094 GCA_051650165.1 Allobosea sp. | reverse complement strand
TAGGGCCAATGCTTGAGGGGGACATCATGAGTTCAATCATCCTGCTGGTTATCCAGCTCTTCGGCGGCGCCATTGCCGGCAAGTTCGCGGGCGGCGCAACGGGCAACAGCCTTGGCGGCAATGGCAATCTGATTGCCGGCGCGGTCGGGGGTCTGCTCGGCGGGCAGACACTGGGTGGTCTTCTCGCCATGGGCAGCAGCGGCCTCGACATCGGCAGCATTATTTCCGGCTTCGCCTCGGGCGGTATTGGTGGCGGTCTGCTTGCCATTGCCGCTGGATTCATCAAATCCAAGATGGGTTGAAGCCGCATGGCACGGCGCTTCACCTGCTCACCCTTTGGTGCGCAGGCTGGAGCGCCCGCCATCAATGCCGATGATCTGGCCGGTGATCCAGCCGGCCGGATCGCCTGACAGGAGCGTGGCGAGCGGGGCAATATCCTCTGGCTCGCCGAGGCGCTGCATGGCATGCATCCCGGCAATCGCCGTGGCCATGGCCTCATTGCCGGTCAGGGCCTTCGCAAGCGGCGTGCGCGTCAGCGATGGCGCGATGCAGTTGACGCGGATCTTGGGGGCAAGCTCGGCTGCCAGCGCCAGCGTCAGCCCCTCCACCGCGCCCTTGGCCATCGCCACAGAGGCATGTGCGGTGAAGCCTTGCGCCACCGCCACGGTGGAAAACAGTAAGATGCTCGCCGTGCCCTCCACTTGCTTCAGCGCGGGCAGCGCCGCCTGCACCGCGCGCAAGGCCCCATGGGCATTCAGTCGAAAATCCTGCTCGATGTCGGCGTCTGTCAGCCGGTGCGCAGGCTTGAGGTTGATCGTGCCGATGGCATAGATCAGCGCCTTGATCGCGCCGCCGCCGGCATGGGCTGCGGCTTGTGTGGCATTTGCAAAGAAGGCCGGATCAGACGCATCTCCCGCGCTCCAGGTGCCGCCGGTTTCGCCAGCGATACTTGCAAGCCTCGCCTCATCGCGCCCGGCCAGATGCACCGTGCCGCCTTGCGCTGCGATCAGCCGGGCTGTTGCCGCGCCAATGCCGCTGTTGCCGCCATAGATCAATGTTGAGCCAGCCATGGGTATTCCAGTCATTTGTGTGTG
>JBOFIL010000286.1:0-4881 GCA_051650165.1 Allobosea sp. | reverse complement strand
CGGAGCGCGATGCGCCATCGATGAACAGACGGTCAATCTTGAGCTTGTCGAATGGCAGCTGCACGAGATAGCCGAGCGACGAGTATCCCGCGCCGAAATCATCCAGTGCAAGCTTGACACCCAAAGCCTTGAGGCCGTTCAGAGCGCGCCGCACCCGCCCCTCGGCATGGTCCGCCAGCATACTCTCGGTCAATTCCACACAGAGCAGATGCGACGGCAGACCAGTCTCTTTCAGAATCTCGGCCACGTCCTCTTCGATATTCGTCTGCCAGATCTGCGCGGCTGAAAGATTGACCGCGATTTCATAAGGCGGGTGCCCCTCATCAATCCAGCGCTTGGCCATCTTGGCGCTCTCGAGCATGACCCAATGGCCAATATCGGTGATGAGGCTTGAGCTCTCCGCAATCGGGATGAACACGCTTGGCGGCACAAAGCCGCGTGTGGGGTGTTGCCAGCGCAGAAGCGCCTCGAAGCCGACCACACGGTTGGCGCGCAGGTCGATCTGCGGCTGGAGCCATACTTCAAGATCGCGGTTCTCGGTCGCGGCAATCCTGAGGTCGCGCGCCAGCGCCATCTTGTCCTGAATGACGTAGCTCATGGTGGCTTCGAAGAACGCGAGGCGGCCCCTGCCATTTTCCTTGGCCCGATAGAGCGCCAGATCAGCATTCTTGTTCAGTTCGTCGCTTGTCGCGCCATCCTTGGGCAGCATGACAATGCCGATGGAGGCCCCCACCCGGACCTCGCCCTGACCAATTCTGATCGGCTTGGAGAGTTCGTCGACAATCAGCTTCGCCGTGGCCTCGGCGAGCGCGGCATCCGTTCCATCCTTGGAAAGCAGGATCGCGAATTCGTCGCCGCCAAGCCGCGCAATGAAATGGCGGTTATCGATCATGTTGCCAAGCCGGCGGGCAACGGTGCGCAAAAGCTCATCGCCCGCCGCATGTCCCAGCGAGTCATTGACCTCCTTGAAGCGGTCAAGATCGATCAGCAGCAAGGCAGAGCTGCGTTTGTGGCGGCGCGCAATCTCAATCAGCTCATCAAGTTCACGCTTGAACAGCGCGCGGTTGGCCAGCCCGGTCAGCGTATCGAAATAGGCAAGCTTTTCGAGCTGGCGCTGGGCCTCATGCCGCTCGGTGACATCTTGCAGCGTGCCTGCAATCTCGCCAATGCCGTCATTGTCGCGCCACACCGGGCGGCAGGCCATGGCCAGGTGGGCAACGGTTCCGTCGCCCCTTCTGAAATCAACATCGATGTTCCCGGGCTGGCCGGTGCGAACGACATCGGCGATCAGGCGGTCGATGCGCTCAGCGCCCTCGCCCATGACCGATTTCTTCAAGCCGGCCAGCGTCGGTTCGAATGCCGCAGGGTCCAGCTTCAAAAGCTCCATGGCAACCGGCGACAGGAAAAAGCCGCCGCTGCCGATCCCCAGCCGCCAATCGCCGATCAGACCAAGGCGCTGGGCATCAATCAGCTCGGATGAACGCGCGCTAAGCTGGGCGTCGCTCGCCTGCAATGCGCTGAGGGCTGCGCTGGTGCGGTTTTGCTCATCCTCCAGCTCGTTGAGTGTTCGGGCAATGATCCGCAACGGCCAGACATGCACGATGGCAAAGGAGAGCCCCGCGGCCATGAGCGAGAGAAGCGCGATCCAGAGTGCGTCGATCAGCACATTGCGCAAGCTGGTTTCGACAAACACCGTGCCCACATTGCGCCCGGCGACAACCAGCGGCTGCGACGCGACCACGGAGGGCCACTCGACAGTATGCATATCGCTGAACACCTCGCGCCCGGCTGTCGTGGTGACAGATTGGCGGTAGAGATAATGATCTGACGATGGCAGCTCGATCATCTCCTGCAGGCGCACACTGCGGAACTCCCACATTCTTTCATTGGCGAAAATATAGCGAGCCGCACGGCCTGCGCTCAGCCGCGCCGTGCCTTCCAGGCTGCTGACCAGATCATTGTAGCTGACGAGCACGAATGTCAGCGGTGTCGAAACGGCGATGAACATCGCGACCACCATGCCAGAGAGCCGCACGACCTGCGTGATATTGCGTGTGTTCATGATTTTGGTTGCAGTCCTTTTACCGAATTACAACCTATGAGGGTATTATTGATGAAACCTAAACAGGAGAAGATACGATGATGTTGACCCGACGCATGCTGACCGGTGCCGCCCTCGCCCTCGCGGCCGCACCATTATCGCGCGCGGCAGAGCCCTTGCGCATTGGCGGAACAGGCGCGGCTTTGGGGCTGTTGAGGAAGCTGGTAGAGCCATTTGCGCAATATGCTCCGGAGTATCCGCTTGAGGTCATATCCGGCCTCGGCAGTGCTGGTGCCATTTCTGCCGTGTCACAAGGTGCAATCGACATCGCGATTTCAGGCCGCAAGCTCAACACCAAAGAGCTGGCAACCGGTCTGGATATGTTTGCCTTCGCAGAAGCGCCCTTCGCCTTCGTGACCGCCACGCCGGAAGCCTACAGCCTCAGCTGCCTCGATGTGGGGCGCATGTATGCAGGCGAGGCTCACAAACTGCCCAATGGCGAGACGGTGCGTGTGATCTTGCGCCCGCGCAGCGACGCCACGACCCTGTTCATGATTGCAAACCTGGAGGGCTTTAGGGAGGTGCTGGAAAAGGCAAGGATGCGCCCTGATGTGCCAGTGGCGGCAACGGATCAGGAAAATCTCGATTTGGCCAGCCGGGTGCCGAACGCCCTCACCTGCATGACACTGATGCAGCATGACACCGAACCAAACGCGCTCCAGCTGGTGACGCTCGACGGCACGACACCCGGTCTGCAAACGATGCGCTCAGGCGCTTATCCGTTCAAGATGCAGATGGAACTCATTCTCCCGGCCAGGCACGCGCGGAGCGCGAAAGGCTCTCTGGCCACAGACAAGTTTCTTGCCTTTTTGCAAACGTCGGCTGCGATCGCCATCTTCGAGCGGGCCAGCTCAAGGATTCTGGCTTGAATGCCCTGATGCGATGAGGCGCCAAACAGAAAGGGCGGCACAGTGGCCGCCCATAATTCAATCACAGCTTGAACAACACCATCACAACCGGCTGTGAGGAAACCCGCAAATCAGAAGCCAGGCGTCCAGAACGAGAAGGCGAATGGATTGGTGCCACCGCCAATGCGGCTTGGCAGCGCGCCTTCGCCGAAGCGATCGCCAGCATAGGAATATTGCGGGCTGGCGGTGAAGGTCTGCGTGGCATAGCGGTTCATGCTGCCGACGGGGGCGACATTACCGACATCGAAATAGCTTCGCTTCTGCACATCGACACGAAGCGGCTTGCGCTCCTGCGCCTCGGCAAAAGAGGTCACGGTCAGAGAGGCGACGAGGCCAAGACCAAGAAGAGCCAGAGTGCGCATCTGAAAAATCCTTCACGAACGGCGGACGAAAACAAAACCCAAGCTGATAGCCTAGTCGCCTTTGGTTAACGGATTTGCGCTCAAGCCCCAAATAGAAAATCCGGTTTGGCGCGGATTTCTGCATAGGGAGAATGGGACGCACCCTGGCAAAGCCACCAAGGTACGCCCGCTCGTGTTCAAGCCTCGGCAGAGGCTTCAAGCAGCCTTGCGCGGCTTGGAGTTGAGGTCTGATTTGGCCTCTGCCTTGATCTCAGCCGAAGCATCGATGGTGGCGGTTTTGCCGCCAATCGGTATCAGACGCGGCTTCTTCGCCTCGGGGATCTCATGCACGAGATCGACCGAGAGCAGGCCGTGTTCAAGCGATGCGCCTGTGGCATGGACATTGTCCGCCAGCTGGAAGCGGCGCTCGAAGGCGCGGGCTGCGATGCCCTGATGCAGCATCTGTAAGGTGGCTTCAGTTTCGACGCTCTTGCGCTCGCCGCGCACGACCAGCGTGTTCTCGCGTGTCTCGATGGCAATGTCCTCATCGCGGAACCCCGCGACCGCAATGGTGATGCGATAGGCATTCTCGCCGGTGCGCTCGATGTTGTAGGGCGGATAGGCCGGCGTGGGCTCGACGCCTGTGGCCTGGTCCAGCATCGAGAACAAACGATCAAAGCCGATTGTCGAGCGCTGGAAGGGTGTGAGATCAAATGTGCGCATGGATGTCCTCCTTGAGAAGCGACAAATGTGAGGCGGCAAGTGTTGGGCGCCTCATACTGAGCACGCCCTGCCTTGCGCCGTCGCAGCCATTTGGCCTGCGACGATTAAGAGGTAGGAATGGATTTCGGGCGGTTCAAGGCCTACTGTTGCACTTGAAGGCACTGCATGACATTCCACGCGCGACCGAGTTGCGAATAATTCCCTAACTTGTTTCGGAGATATTATTCAAAGTAGGAAGGGTCTAGGAATCTTATCGTGCTGACGCAAATCGAAGCAGATGCCTTACTGGCAATGGAAAAACACCGCACAGACGAGCGACTCTGGCGACTACCCGATACTGGTGGTGGAATCGTCGTGCCACTTATTTCCATAGATGGTTCCGAAACATTTCATCTTGATGTTAGTCGTGGACGGATAAACCTCTCAAAAGGCAAAATCCAGAATCGAGCGCGATCAACGATAGTGCTCGCGCGGATTGATTTTGGCGGCGCACCTCATCGCAATCCGGACGACGAGGAAATTGCCTGCCCACATATTCATCTTTATCGTGAAGGATATGGGGATCGTTGGGCCTATCCGATTTCTCACGAAGTTTTCACCCAACCAACTGAGCATTGGCAAACGCTTCTCGACTTCATGCAGTTCTGCAATATCACCCAACCTCCCGAATTTGATCGGGGATTATTCACATGAGCGAAATTGACATTCTTATTGACGGCTACTGGCGTTGGCTTAAGGACAAAACTGCAATCAGGCACTTGAAGGATTGGACAGAAATCACAACGCCATATCTCGACAGGCATAATGA
>JBOFIL010000285.1:0-2269 GCA_051650165.1 Allobosea sp. | reverse complement strand
GTGCGCCTTCAACCACTCGGCACGCCTAGCTAACCCGCCTCGCATAGGCAAGGCGCGCGCAATGTTCAACATAAAAGCGCATGCTTGGTGAGCCGACTTCGTGACTTGGCCATTTTGAGTTGTCCTAATGCGCCTTTGTAACTGCAGCATCACGCACGAGACTTTGATTGATCACCCCATTGCATCGCGCGAGGCGCAGAGGCACTAGTCTGGGCATAAGAAACGCGCCTGCAGGGTTGGCGCGCGGCATGAGGGCATATCGTGATTCGATTTCTCTTCCGGCTTCTGGGGTATGTCGTCATTGGCGGCGGCTTCGTGCTGCTGGTGCTGGATGGTGCGCGCTCCATTGCCAATCAGGAGCTGAGCCTGACGCCGTTCGGCGAGCTGGCCTTTCGTGTGCTGGGCGAGAAATATCTGCTGCTTCAGCCAGCCATCGAGCGCCATGTCCATCCGCTGTTGTGGGATCCGGTGGTGCTGAATTTCACGCTGTTGCCGGCCTGCCTTGTGGCCCTGGCTTTTGGGTTCCTGATGTTGCTGATTGGTCGCAAGCCCTCGCCCGGCATCGGCACGCTGACGCGCGCCTGAGCTTGTGCGGAAGCCTTGTTTGAACACCTCGCAGGAAAACCTCGCGCGCGGCTTTGTGAAGCCTTGTGAGGCACACAGCCTCTGACAACGCCAGGCAAGCATGCCTATATCGCCCTCATCAATGAAGGAGAGATGCCATGTTCTTCACCCGGAAGAAAACCGCATTGCCGAGCGCTGCCGAAGCCCTGCCGGGCCGACCGGGCGCGATCCCGACCTCAAGCAGCCATGTCGTGAATGGGGCCGCACTAAAGGGGCCTTATCCGCAGGGCCATGAGGTGGCGATCTTTGGTCTGGGCTGCTTCTGGGGCGCCGAGCGCAAATTCTGGCAATTGGGCGAGGGCGTGCATGTCACGGCAGTTGGCTATATCTCGGGCATGACACCCAACCCCACCTATGAGGAGGTCTGTTCCGGCATGACCGGCCATAATGAGGTGGTGCTGGTGGTGGTTGACCCGAAACGCATCTCGTATGATGCGCTGCTCAAGACCTTTTTCGAGAGCCATGATCCGACGCAGGGCATGCGGCAGGGCAATGATGTCGGCACGCAGTATCGCTCCGGCATCTATGCGACGAGCGCAGGCCAACTGGCGGCTGCACAGGCCATGAAAGCCGCCTATGGCAAGGCGCTGGCTGAGCGGCGGTTTGACGAAATCACCACCGAAATCCTGCCTGCGCCTGTGTTTTATTTCGCTGAAGGCTACCATCAGCAATATCTTGCCCGGAACCCCGGCGGCTATTGCGGCCTGGGTGGAACGGGCGTGAGCTGCCCTATCGGAGTTGGCGTTGCGGCTGAGACGGGCTCAGCGCAGACAATGCCGGCCTGAGCGCGGGGCAACATCACCCGATCATATCGGGCCTTGCGGCGCTGCTTGACGCCATGTCACAACCGACATGCGCGATAATCCGCCGCGACACCGGGCCCTGACATGATCGAACGCATTCTCGAGAAGTTCCTGTTTTCCAGCCGCTGGCTGCTCGCGCCGTTCTATCTGATGATGGTGGTGGCGCTGGTGGTGCTGCTGCTGAAAGCCGTGCAGGAAACCTGGCACTTCGTCGGCCATGCCTGGACCGCGACGGAAGCCGAGGTGATCCTTGGCGTTCTGGCGCTGATCGACCTCACCTTCACGGGCTCACTGATCGTGATCGTGATCTTCTCGGGCTATGAGAACTTTGTTTCACGGATTGACCCCGGCAAGCATGAAGACTGGCCGGAATGGATGAGCAAGATCGATTTCGCTGGCCTCAAGCTCAAGCTGATTTCCTCTATCGTCGCCATCTCGGCCATTCAGGTGCTCAAGGCCTTCATGAACCTGAAGAGCATCTCGGACCGCGATCTGATCTGGTATGTCGCCATCCATCTCGTCTTTGTCGGCTCCGGCGTGCTGATGGCCTGGACAGACCGGATCGCCGGCGAGCATGGCAAGCATGGTGGCAAGGGCCACTGAAACGCTCCAGCACCCCTGACTATGCAGCCGCCTGGAATTCAGCCTATGCTTCCGGCAGGGGATGAGCGTCTTGCGCATGGCTGCACGTTTCAGGCGGACATTGCCGCAAGCTGACGTTGCCGTACGATCTGCCTTCAACAACAATGCAACATCAAAAAACGACAACATTAAAAACAGGGAGTGAGACCATGATGATTTCCAGACGCAAGCTGGCCGGCCTCGGGGTGGTGGCTGCGACG
>JBOFIL010000284.1:0-6841 GCA_051650165.1 Allobosea sp. | reverse complement strand
CCGCCGCGCCGGGCTCGGAGAGCGCCTGCAGGCCGCCTGTGGCGATCATCTCGGCGATGATCATCGCGACGGTCTGGAGCGCCTCGATTTCTTCTTCGACGTAAAGTCTGGCGGCGCGGTTCTGCACCACGAGCACGCCCAGCACCGCGCCGCCGCGCAGCACAGGCACGCCGAGGAAGGCGTTGTAGATCTCTTCGCCAGTTTCCGGGCGATACGAGAACGCTGGATGCGATTGCGCGTCGGAGAGCGCAATCGGCTCAGCTTGCTTCGCGATCAGGCCGACAAGGCCCTCGCCTGCGCGCATGGTGGTGAGGTGGACCGCCTCGCGGTTGAGGCCTTCGGTGGCATAAAGTTCAAGCGCCCCATCTTCGCGCAACAGATAGACCGAGCACACCTCGGCCACCATGTTCTGCGCGATGAGCACAACGATGCGGTCGAGCCGCTCCTGCTGGCTCACAGGCTGCGCCATCACGCCATGGAGGCGCCGCAGCAATATGCGCGGTCCTGCCGATGTCATAGGCATGAGCCTGACACGCCTCCCTTTGATCGTTGGCAAGGCAGGATGATCCTTGCCCCACACAGTGCCGACTCATATCAGCAGCCGGCTCTGGTTGCCCCTGCCTGCCGTTTAGAGCCTCACATGCAGCCCTCGCAAGCCCCATGCCGGGGCACCAGCGCATTCAGGCGTGCATTACGCTTTGTCGAGCCCGTAAAGCGTGTGGAGCGTGCGCACCGCCAGCTCGGTGTAGGCAGCGTCGATCAGCACCGAGAACTTGATCTCGGAGGTGGTGATGGCGCGGATGTTGACGCCTTTGTCGGCCAGCGCCTTGAAAGCGCGGGCGGCAACGCCGGCATGGCTCCTCATGCCGATGCCGATGGCCGAGACCTTGACCACATCATTCGCGCCTTGCAGCGCCTGATAGCCAAGGCTGTCCTTCTGCGCTTCCAGCAGCGCCCTGGCGCGGTCAAAATCTGCCGTTGGCACGGTGAAGGTGATGTCGGTCGTCACCGTGTCATCCGAGACCACCTGGATGATCATGTCGACATTGATGTTGGCTTCCGCCAATGGCCCAAAAATGGCTGCGGCCACGCCGGGCTTGTCCGCCACGCGGCGCAGCGTGATCTGGGCCTCATCCTTCGAATAGGCGATGCCGGTAACGACCTGCTGTTCCACAATATCCTCCTCGTCGCAGATGAGCGTGCCTTCATTCGGGTTTGCGGGGTCGTCAAATGACGAGCGCACATAGGTCGGCACGCGGTGGACCATGGCGATCTCGACAGAGCGCACCTGCAAAACCTTCGAGCCCAATGATGCCATTTCCAGCATCTCTTCAAACGAGACACGGTCCAGCCGCTTGGCCTTCTGCACGATGCGCGGATCTGTGGTGTAGACGCCATCGACGTCCGTGTAGATGTCGCAGCGGTCTGCTTTCAGGCCTGCGGCGAGCGCGACGGCGGAGGTGTCCGAGCCGCCGCGGCCTAGCGTGACAATACGGCCCGTATCCGGGTTCACGCCCTGAAAGCCGGATACAACCGCGATCTCGCGGCGCTGCTCAAAACCCGCAATGATGCCCTTGGGGTCGATGCCGGTGATGCGGGCCGAGCCATGCGCATCCGAGCCATGCAGCGGGATCTGCCAACCCTGCCAGGAGCGCGCTGGCAAGCCCATTTTCTCAAGCGTCAGGGCCAGCAGGCCGGAGGTGATCTGCTCGCCGGACGCAACCACCACATCATATTCGGCCATGTCATAGATGGCATTGCCGCCGATGCCGACAGCCGCTTCCTTGCACCAGCCAACAAGCTCGTTGGTCTTGCCCGACATGGCCGAGACCACGACAGCTACATCATGGCCCGCATCATATTCGCGCTTCACATGCTGCGCGACATTGCGGATACGCTCGACAGTGGCGACAGATGTGCCGCCAAATTTCATCACCAGACGGGCCATTGTCGTTACATCACCAATTACCTTGGGCAGCGTTGCCGCCCCTCATGCCTTGCACGCAAGCCGAGGCTCGCACTTTTCTCAGCGCGGCTATAAATGACGTGCGCGGCAGGTCAATGTGCGCCATGAAGCCCGCGAGTTGGACACAGGAGCAAGGCAGCCATGCCACGCCAGCGCAGCAACGCAGCAAAACCGGCGGTTGATGGCCTCTCCTCCACACGCGATGAGGCCGAGATCGCCCGCTTTGATGCCATGGCCGCCACCTGGTGGGATGAGGCCGGGCCGATGGCGGTGCTGCACCGCTTCAATCCGGTACGCGTTGCATGGATACGTGATCGTGCGATCGAGCATTTCGGACGCGCACCGCGCTCGCTCACGCCGCTCGATGGGCTTGATCTCGTTGATATTGGTTGCGGCGGCGGCATATTGAGCGAGCCGATGGCGAGGCTTGGTGCGACTGTCACCGGACTGGACCCTGCACCGGGCAATGTCTCCATTGCACGCGCCCATGCTGAACAAATGGGGCTCTCGGAAGCGGAAGGTGGCCCGGCTTACCGCGAAGCCACCATCGAGCAACTGGTGGCGGAGGGGCGGCGCTTCGACATCGTGCTCGCCATGGAGGTGATCGAGCATGTGGCTGATCCCCGAGCCTTCGTGAAGGCCTGTGCCGCTGCCGTGAAACCCGGCGGACTGCTGGTGATGGCCACGCTCAACCGCACGCTGCGCTCCTTTGCGCTGGCGATTGTGGGCGCTGAATATGTGCTGCGCTGGCTGCCGCGCGGCACCCATCACTGGGACAGGTTCATCACGCCCGACGAGCTTTCCGGCATGATTGCCAGCACGGGGCTTTCCGTCACGGGCGATGCGGGCGTGGTGTTCAATCCGCTGAGCGGAGACTGGTCGCTGTCCAGCGATACAGCCGTCAACTACATGCTCAGTGCGACGCGCGGAGAAGTTTGAGCGACAGGTCTATTCGGTTTCGGTTGCATTCGGGTTCAGCTTTTCGCGCAGCTCAGCAATCGCGCCATCAAGCGGGCGGAAGCTGAACACGATGCTGTGCTTGCCAGCCGGCACAGCCACGGCGCGGAACACGACATTGGCCTTGAGAATGTCGGCCTCTTCGCCATTCACCGTTGCTGTCCACCATGGGTGCCAGACATCATTGAGCACCACGAAGCCGGCGCGGTCAGCCTCCACCTCGATGCGGATCTCGGTGTTGGAATAGAGCGACATCGCGACTCGGGATTTGGCTACGCCCTCCGAATTGATCGGGCCTTCGCCCTCCTCGATCTGGGTTTCGAGCAGCACGGTTTCCTTCGGATCAAACTGATCGGGGAAGCCTTCCTTCAACACCGTCTCGAAATCGACAGTCTTCCAGCCCGGCACGAACATGGCGCGCGGGAGGGCTTCCTTATTTTCATAGACATAGGCATCGCGCGTGCGGGCAATCAGCGGGAATGTGCCGCGTTCGAGCTTCTTGTCGACCTGATAGATCGGCACCGGCATGGCGATGTAGCGCAGGCCCAGCATGTTGGCGAAGGTGGAGCGATAGCTCGGATAAAGCGCCGAGAACTGTTTCTGATCAGGGCCGGCTATGGTGTCGCGTGCACCACTCGCCTCGTTGAATTCGGCCAGCCGCAGCGGATTGTAGCCCAGCGTGTGGTCAAAGCCGTGGATGAGGCCGAGATTGGGCCAGTCAAACCCGACACCAGCCAGTTCCACCCGGTCTCGCCGCGCCGTGTCGGCACCGCGCCGCGTCAGGCGCTTGATCAGCGCGATGGTCTCGTTGGTGCAATGCGGGTTCATCACCTCGTAGATGCGGGGCGGCAGCGCAGTGGATTCATTCGGGCCATTATTGGCAGAGAGGTCAGCCACCATCAGCACCGAGGCAATGCTGGCGGCCATCAGCGGGCTGGCAGGCCCCAGCCGGCGGATGAGCCCCAGCGCGCCGGCGGCCAGCGCCAGCCAGAGCGCAGCCTGAGCCAGCGGTTTGGCTGCGACATCAAGCTTGCCGGCATCGACCGCGACATAGAGACCAATGCCGATCAGTGCTGCCACAGCCGCTGCCTCCAGCAACAACTGCCGCAAGCTGGCATGGGGCGCGGTGCCGCTGGCAAACCGATGGACGATGTAGCCTGCGATGATGGCGGACAGCCCTCCGATCATGAAGGTGGCATCGGCGGGGCGGCGAAACGCCGATACGCCGGGCAGCCAATCAAACAACAGGCCGAAGATCGGCGTATGTGCGCCAAGCCCGTAAAGGATGGAGATGAGCAGCGCGGCGACCAATCCGCGAATTGAAGCTGAGCCAAGCAATCCACGGCTGATGCCGATGATCACGACGGCAAGGCCTGTTAACGCGCCGGCATAGAGCTGTGGCATGTTCTGCGAGAGGGTGAGGTTGCGGCTGGACCAGTCGGAACCGAGCGGGCCCCAATACTCGACCTTGGGGTCGGCCGCGCCGAACATATCACCAAGAAAACCGGTGAGGAATGAGGCCGGATGAAGCGCGGCGCGGGCGGCTTCGGAAAAGACAATCGCTGGCCGGTTGGAGGCTTCCGCGAACAGGATGGTCCATGTCAATGGAACGGCAATGATGGCAAGGCATGCAAGGCCTGCGATTCCAGCCAGCAGCATGATGCGGCCCGTTTTTACGTCTTCGCGGGCCATACGCGGCAATTGTGCAAGCGCAATCACCAACAGCGCGATTAGCCCGAGCAGATCGATCTGGTCTGGCTCGACCAGCATGAACCCGACCAGAAGGCCGGCGAGAGCTGCCAAACCTATGCTTCTGCGCTGCATCGCCACCATCATGGCCGCCAAGGCCATCGCAAAGAAGGCAAAGCTCTGGATCTGGCCGATATGCTGGATGCGCCACGCAGCCGACGCGCCAAAGGCGAACGCAAGCGCGGCCACCACCGCGCCAGCCGGGTGCCAATTCTGATTGCGGAACATCAGGATGATGGCAAAGCCTGCCACGAGCAGAAGGCCGAGCACGAAGCCATCCAGTGCGCGGAAGCTGGGGTCTGGCGTCAATGCGGCCAGGATCAGCATGGGTGAAAAGATCAGCGATTGCGGGTCGGCTACCTGCGGCGAGCCGGCAAACACATTTGGCACCCAGAAGGGTGACTGGCCGGTGTGCAGCGCTGTGGCGAGGAACTGGAGCTGCGCCTGGAAATGCGCCTTGGCGTCGAACGGAATCGTCACCGCGCCGGACAGCCAGGGCCAGGCCAGCAACAACCATCCTGCAGCCACGAGCGCGAACACCGCGGCCAAACGTCGGCTTGTCCAGAGAGTCACTTGTCAGCCCAACCGGCGTTTTGCCGGCTCTCCCCCGATTTTGAGGATTATGTATCGCGTTTCAAGGCTGAATGGAAACTGAATGAAGTGAGGTGGTTAGCCCAGGCGCTTGTGCATCCGACGCGCTCAGTTGCGCTCGTCCGGCAGGATAGGCAGCGGCAAGGCCGTGATACCATCCTCATGCAGCGCGCTCACCTCTTCAGGCGTCGCCACGCCATAGATCGGCTTGTGCTCCACCACGCCTTCATGCATGTCGCGTGCGGTCTCCGCGAAGGCCGTGCCGACATTCTGGGCATTGGCCTCGACATGGGCGCGCAGGGCCTTGATGGCGGCGCGCAGTTCCGAGGTTTCAGGATCAATCAAGGCCATGGGCTGCGCTGGCGCAGCTGCTGGTGTTGCGGGCGTAGATACTGGTGCGAGCGCTATTTCCCGGTCGCGCCGCGCGACTGAGGGTGCCATGATTGCTTTCTCGACACGCACCGAGCCGCATTGCGCGCAGCTCAACAAGCCCCTTGCGGCCTGTGCCTCAAAGGCGTTTGAGTCGCGGAACCAGCCATCGAATTCATGGCCGGCATCGCAAATGAGCGCGTATCGCATCATGGGATTATGCTGCGTCAGCCCGCCAGCAAGGGATCAAGCCCGCCCCTGGCATCGAGGGCGTGAATATCATCGCTGCCGCCGATATGCTGCTCGCCGATGAAAATCTGTGGCACGGTCATGCGCCCGCCCGAGCGCGCTTGCATGGCTTTGAGTGCAGCCGGGTCGCGCTCGACATCCAGCTCGATAAAGGCCGCGCCCTTGCGCTTCAGCAATGCTTTGGCAGCCTGGCAATAGGGGCACCAGCCCTTGGTGTAGATCGTGATCTCAGGCATTGGACTATCCTTTTGAATGGCCATTCAAATGGGATGGATTGGTGCTGACTGCAAGCTGGCGATCACGCATCACCCGGTACGACGCGCGCGAATGTCAGCATGTCGACCGCACTTGCACCGCCCTTGAGCAGCGCGCGCGAAACGGCATTGGCGGTCGCGCCGCTGGTCAGCACATCATCGATGAGTAGCACACGGCGTCCTTCAATCTGCGCCGGCGCAGTGGGGCCGGGGCGGAAGGCAGCGCGCAGGTTCTCGCGACGCTGATCCCGCGAGAGCCCAACCTGCGTGGCGGTGCGGCGCTGGCGGACCACGCCGTCCAACACGAGCGGCAGGCTTGACTGTCTGGCGATTTCGCTGGCCAAAAGCGCTGACTGGTTGAAGCGTCGCCGCCACACCCGCGTCCAATGCAGCGGCACAGGCACAATCACCTCGCAATCGGCAATCAGCTCGCGCCCCGCCAGCACCATCTGACGCGCCATCGCGATCGACAGCTCGGTGCGGTCGCCATATTTCAGTCGATGCACAAGGTTGCGCGCTGTGTCGCTGTAGCGGCAGACGGCGCGTGCTCTGGCGAACACGGGCGGATCGGCAATGGCCTGCGGCGAGAGCAACTGTCCGCCAATATCGACCGCGAAAGGCGTGCCCAGCCGCTCGCAATAGGGGCGGGTGATGAAGCCCATCGCGCCCCAGCAATCTGCGCAGAGCGCATGCGGATCAGCCGTTG
>JBOFIL010000283.1:0-4736 GCA_051650165.1 Allobosea sp. | reverse complement strand
AGACGCGCGGCAGCATAGACCTGCGCGGCCAGCTCCGGCGTTGTGGCTTCGGCGACCAGGTCATCCACTGAAGGCGGATTGGTGATCTGCTCATTGAGCCAGGTGTTGGCCTCAGGGTCGAAGCCAGCAGAGCTCATGCCACCGAGAATGGCCTGACGCTCATTGTCATCGATATGTCCATCAGCTGCGGCTGCAGAGATCATTGCGCGGATGAACAAGGTTGCTGTCTGGTCCGTAGCTGCATCAGCCTCGAAGCCGGAACCGGCTGGTGCGGGCAAGGCTGCCTGGCTTGGGCCGGCCACCGGCTTGCCGGCTGCATAATCTTGATAGGCCTTGTAGGCGAGGCCGCCGATGAGCGCGAGACCGCCCAGCTTGGCAGCATCAACGGCAATCGAGCGCCCAGTGCTTGTGCCAAACAGCAATCCGCCCAGCGCGCCCATGGCAGCACCTGCGGCCAGCTGATTGCCGCCGATCATGCCCTTGGCCTGTTCCAGCAGCTCCTGCGGCGTCTTGCCAGTGTGTTGTGCCAGCATGCCGGTGGCCTTGTCGCCAATGCCTGTGCGTGCGTTCACGTCCTGCCCGGCCTGTTGCAAGCCTTGGCTCGCCTGGCTCAGCACCGAGCCAATCATGCCGCCAATGCCGCCGCCAGAAGCGAGGCCCTGCTGCACCTTGCCAGCCATGCCGCCCAGCATGCCGCCAACACCGCCTTGGCCAGACCCTGCCTGCCCAGACCCTGCCTGACCTTGCTGACCGGCATTCTGGGCCATTTGCGAGCCGGCGCTGACCAGCGCATCCAGCAGCGATTTTGCGTTGAACATAGAACATCCTCCTGAGCAGCGTGACACACGCCGTATTGCGACTTTCCGCTTAGGTAAGAATTATGACAGCTATTTGCCAGTGCATGACACAAAAATCACAGGCATTGCCTGATTCAGCGCTGCCCGGCCACTGACAGCGGCAGCGGCCCATTGGCCTTGAGCGTCTCCAGCACAATCTCGGAGCGCACCCTTGCGATGCTGTCATGCACCAGCAAGGTCTCGTTGATGAGTGCGGACAGCTCCCGCAAATCTGACGCCACCACCTTGAGCAGATAATCTGCCTCGCCGGTGAGGGCGTGGGCCTCAAGGATGCTTGGCGTGAGGCGCACCAGATCGCGAAAGCGCCGGGAGTTGTCGCGCGAATGCGCATCCAACGCGACATGGATGAAGGCCGTGACCAAGAGGCCCACCGCCTCTGGCGCGAGAATGGCGCGATAACGCGTCAGCACGCCCTCCTGCTCAAGCCTTTGCCTGCGGCGTGACATCTGGCTGGCTGACAGACCAAACCTCTCGGCCAGCGCTGCATTCGTCGCCGCGCCATCCTCCTGCAACGCGGCGAGGAGGCGAATATCGAGTGCATCAAGCATGGCTGAATTTTGCATAAATACATCTATATACGCATGAAATATGCATTAAAAGATCAAAAAACCACAAGTTAGAGATGGATCATGCGTGTTCGATGCGTCATTCTTGATCGAGTTTTACGCATCAAGCCTCGTCCCTGAACCCGGCGCACCGTTTCCCTTTTGAGGAGCACTTCCATGGGTCCGTTTCCGCATGACACCGCCCCGCCGGCGATTACGCAAGCCAACCCGATGGGCACGGATGGGTTCGAGTTCGTGGAATTCGCGCATCCCGATCCGGCCAGCCTCGGAGAGCTGTTCAAGACGATGGGTTTTGTGCCTGTGGCGCGGCATCGCTCCAAGAAGGTCACGCTCTATCGCCAGGGCGATGTGAACTTCGTCATCAACGCCGAGCCGGACTCATTCGCACAGGGCTTTGCAGCCGAGCATGGCCCCTGTGCCTGCGCCATGGCCTTCCGCGTTGTGGATGCCCGATATGCCTATGAGCGCGCCATTTCGCTAGGTGCCGAGCCCTATCAGGGCAAGGTGGGCCCGATGGAGCTCAACATCCCGGCAGTGAAGGGCATTGGCGGTTCGCTGCTCTATTTCGTTGATCGCTATGGCCCGAAGGGCTCGATCTGGGATGTCGATTTCGAGTGGATTGGCGAGGTAAACCCTGCACCAGAGCCCGCCGGCCTCTACTATCTCGATCATCTGACCCACAATGTCATGCGCGGGCGCATGGACCATTGGGCAGGCTGGTATGAAAAGCTGTTCAACTTCCGCGAAATCCGCTTCTTCAATATCGAGGGCAAGCTCACCGGCCTGCTCTCGCGCGCCCTGACCAGCCCCTGCGGCAAGATACGTATCCCGATCAACGAATCGCTAGATGACAAGAGCCAGATCGAGGAATACTTGCGCCAATACAAGGGCGAGGGCATCCAGCACATCGCCATGGGTTCACGCGACATTTACAAGAGCGTCGAGCGGCTTCGCGAAAACCGCCTGCCCTTCATGCCAGCCCCGCCAGCCACCTATTTCGAGAAAATCGATACACGCGTGCCCGGGCATGGCGAGCCGGTTGAGCGCCTCAAGGAAAATGGCATTCTGATCGATGGCGAGGGCGCGGTTGCGCTGGGCGAAAAGGAAGGCCGCATGTCGAAGGTGTTGCTGCAGATATTCTCTGGCACCGTCGTCGGGCCGATCTTCTTCGAGTTCATCCAGCGCAAGGGCGATGACGGCTTCGGCGAAGGCAATTTCCGCGCCTTGTTCGAATCGATCGAGGAAGATCAGATCAGGCGCGGCGTGCTGGCAGCCGAGTGAGGCCCCGCCGCCCGTCTCAGAGCGAGATGCCGCCAAGAATGTTGCGGGCCAGCATGTTGATGAACTGAAGCCCCAGGATCGCGATGATCGGCGAAATGTCGATCCCGCCCAGATTGGGCATGATGCGCCGAATGGGGCTGAGAATGGGATCGGAAAGGCGATTGAGCGTATCCCAGATCATGTAGACCGCGCGGTTGCTGGTGTTGATCACATTGAAGGCCACCAGCCAGCTCAGGATGGCACTGCCAATCAGGATGACGATGGCCAGCCAGACAATCTGATCCAGGAGCCAGAGCAACGCGCTGATCATGCTGTTCATTCTCCGCAGCAAAACATCTGTTCGATCAAGGCCGCCGCAATTGACAGCCGTGCCTGCGCCGGCCTACATGGCCGCGCGCCCTGGGGCTGTAGCTCAGATGGGAGAGCGCTGCAATCGCACTGCAGAGGTCAGGGGTTCGAATCCCCTCAGCTCCACCAGGCCGCCATAGCTTCAAGCCAATTGATCTCCTCCGATATCACAGGCCATGCTGCGGCAGGAATTGCTGCATTGCCTCGTTCAGATCTACTGGCCAATCTCACTACTGGCGCATAGCATCCACTCGGACAGCACGCCTGAGCGGCGGCTTGAGCGCGAGCAAGAGAAAAAGTGAGGGGCCATAAGCGATGTCAAGAAAACTTGCCGCAGTCGCAGTCATCGCACTTGCCAGTAGCTCCCCCGCCTTGGGACAGGAGCTGAAACCACGCCCTTGCCCGGCAGCGATCGGGGCCGGCATTTTCTGCTTCACCGCACAGGATGGCAATGGCGCACACGTGCTGGCGGCACGGCCGGAGAACTGGAACGGCTCGCTCATTGTCCACACCTATGGCGGACCACGCATGCGCAAGCCCGATGCGGCGATGGTGGATGAGGACCTCATCCGTTTCATCGAAACTGTTCGGGAAGGTTACGCATGGGTCGCCACCAGCCGCCGGCGCGGCGGTTTCGGCGTGACACAAGGTGCTGAGGACGCGGATAACTCCCGCAAGATGTATGTGGCCGCCTTCGGTCAGCCGCGCCTCACAATTGCCCACGGCCAATCCTGGGGCGGAAATATCGGGGCGATCCTGATCGAAAAGTTCAACGCCCGGGATGCCACTGGCAAGCGGCCCTATGATGGAGCGATGCTCACCTCAGGCGTCCTCGCTGGCGGCACGCGCGGCTATGACATGCGGCTAGATGTTCGCGCAGCATTCCAGGCTGTATGCGATGTTCACCCTGGGCCCGGTGAACAAGCCTATTCTCTCGGCACTGGTTTGCCTGCTGGATCAAACGTAACGCGCGAACAGGTCGCGCGCTGGTTCAATGATTGCACAGGTGCGGACAAAAAGCACGACGAGCGCAGCGACTCGCAAAAGCGAGCACTGGCGGATATCGCCGCAGCTAGCCGCATCCCGCCGGGCGCGCTGCTGGGGCACATCCAGTGGGCTACCTTTGTGTTTCAGGATCTGGCCAGCTTCATCACCTCCGGGCGTTCGCCCTTTGGCAATCTGAATGTCCGTTATCGCGGCACATCAGACGATGACGCTTTCAACCGAAAGGTCGCGCGTGTGACAGCCGATCCTGAGGCAGTGAAAGCTCTCGCCAATGACAGTGATCCCACGGGCAAGTTCGATATCCCGGTCATCACCATGCACCAGGTGCGGGACACAATCGTTTTTGTGGAACAGCAGCACGAGTATCGTCGGATTATCGAGGGCGCAGGCAATGGAGCCCGGCTGTTTCCAACCTTCGTGGATGATCATGAGCATTCAAAAACCAGCCCGCCGCATTATCCGGCCATCCTGAATGCGCTCCAGAATTGGATCGAAACGCGCGATCGCCCAAGTATCGAGGCTGTTGTGCTGAAATGCGAGTCTGCCAAGACCAAGCATGGCGGCGAATGCCGTTTCCTGCCCAGCTTCGCGCCAAAACCCTGGCCTGAGAGGGCCAATGCACGCTGAAAGGCTCAGCACTCCTTATATTCTGTTCAGTTGCCGCAGCTAACGCACTTAA
>JBOFIL010000282.1:0-8648 GCA_051650165.1 Allobosea sp. | reverse complement strand
ATCAGCCGTCCGTCGGGCTGGAGATGGAAGTCACCGCGCCCCTCAAAGCCAAAACTGGTGGATCGCCTGGCCAGCAGCAGCAGGATGTCCATCCGGTCAGGGTCGAATTGCATTGCCATCCGGGCGAGGTTGGAATGCGTTGAGTTCTCGCTCGTCTCGATCCAGAGGCTGTCGGAATTCAAATGGAAGAAAGGTGCATCGCCGAGCAGGCGCAGCGCCTTCTTCACCCCGCCGCCGGTCTCCAGCAGCACGGCTCGTTCATCCGAGATGGTGATGCGAGGATGAGTGCGGCTTGCAAGATGCGTTTCGATCTGATCGGCGAGATAATGCACGTTCACCACCGCCTGTGCGATGCTGATCGCAGCCAAGCGATCCAGCGCATGATCGAGCATGGGCTTGCCCCCAACCTTGACCAGTGGCTTGGGCAGCGTGTCGGTGATGGGGCGCATGCGCTTTCCAAGCCCGGCGGCGAGCACCATGGCGTGCGTGATATTCATGGCCATCAGGCGGCCTTGCCGGCATCGCGCGCAATGCTGGGCAGATGCGCGTCATACCAGTTCTTCAAGGCGGCCAGGTCGGGGTGGGCGAGGTTGCGCTGGAGATAGCGCGAGACGCGCGGCAGATGCTTGAGATAAGCCGGCTTGCCATCGCGCTTGTCGAGCCTTGCGAAAATGCCAAGGATCTTGGTGGCGCGCTGTGCGCCGAGGATCGCATAGGCACGGGCGAAGGCCGCGAAATCGAAATCTGGCTCGCGTGCTTTCCGCGCAGTTGCATAGGCGGCAAGCAACCGCATTTCCAGTTCTGGCGATACATCCACGCGCGCATCCTGTCCCAGCGAGGCAAGGTCATAGGCCGGGTGGCCCAATACCGCATCCTGGAAATCGATGATGCCGACACGGTTCAACCCCTCACGGGCTGGCAGCCAGATCAGATTGGGCGAATGATAATCGCGTAGCACCCAGGTGGCTTTGGCTGCTGTTACCTCGCCAATCAGCGGGGCCCAGAGCCGTGCAAATTGCTTGCGCGTGACAGCGGCAAGAGCCGCCCCTGCAATGTGCGGCGCATACCAGTCGATCAGCAGCTCACTCTCGATTTCAAGCGCCGCCGCATCATAATCAGGGATGACATGATCGCGCCCTTCGCTGACCGGCAGGATGGTGGGCAAGGCATGGTGATGCAGATCTGCAAGGAGTTCCGCCGCTGCGATATACCGCTCCGGGATCGGCCCCTTCGCATCGATGACGCCCTGATTGCCGAGGTCTTCGATCAGCAGCAGCCCGGCATGAATGTCAGAGGCATAAATTTCAGGCGCGGAGTAGCCGATGGCCCTCAGCCCCTTGTCCATTGCCACGAAAGCGTCAATCCGTTCGGCGAGCTTGGCGATGGCGCTGTAGGGCTTGCCGCGACGAACGGGCGGGCCATCGGGCCTTGGTGGTGATATCATTAAAACGGCTGTGTCGCCATCGGGTTTTGTCAGGCGTTCATAGGCTCGGGTGGAGGCGTCGCCCAGCATGAAGTCGCGCCGCGCATCGCTCCAGCCGGCGTTGTCGATCAGCTTGCGCGCGCCAAGCGTCATGCGCAGACGCGCTGCAAAGGCCTGTCCGCCCGCAATGATGAAACGCCGCGCCTCATCGCCACTGCCAGGCATGTGCTCAATGACAATATCCAGCCGTGCATCATCGGGGATATGGTCGCCACCGCGCTCAGGCCATTCGATCAGGGCAATGCACCCCTCGATTTCCTCATCGAACCCGAGGCCGACAAGTTCGTCAGGGTGGGCAATGCGGTAGAAATCGGCATGGACCACGCTGCCGCGCGGCGTGTCATAGCCCTGCATCAGCGTGAATGTCGGGCTTGGGGCCTCTAGTTCGGGATTGCCCGTCATGTGGCGCAAGATCATGCGCGCAAGCGCGGTCTTGCCGGCGCCAAGGTCGCCTGAGAGCGCGACGACATCTCCCGGTTTCAGCAAGGCCGCAATGTCGGATGCCAGCCGGTCTGTGGCGGCAAGATCGGCCAGAATGAATTCATGGCGTTCAAATTCATGGCGTTCAAGGCCAAGGTTGAGCAGGGAAGGGCGTTCAAGCATAGGTGCCAAGGCCTCGGTTACTCTGCCGCCTTGGAGTGTGGCAGCCCGTCCACCGGCAGGTGGCAGGTGACAAGCGTGCCGGTGCCAGGTGTCGAATCGATGGCAACACGCCCGCCATGCAGCTCGATGAAGGAGCGCACAATAGACAGGCCAAGCCCCACGCCGCGATGGCTGGAGCCGGCACCATGTGTCTCGAAACGCTCGAACACGCGCGCGATCACATCGGGAGGGATGCCGCGTCCCTGATCAGCAACACGGATCGTGATTTCTTGCGCGTCGCGCTGGGCGCTGATCGTGATGGTTTGTCCGGGCTCCGAGAAGTTGGCCGCATTCGAGATCAGGTTGAACAGGATCTGCCGCATCCGCCGCGTATCAGCCCGCACAAGGCCGAGATTTGGCGCAACCTGGACATCGAGCTTCAGCTTGCTGGCATTGAGCCGATCGCTCAAGCCTTGCGTGGCAGCATCGATTGTCGCTGCCAGATCGGTGTCAGCAAGATCGAGCGTGATGGTGCCATTGTCGATCGAGGCCAGATCGAGAATATCGTTGATCATCACAAGCAGCGAGCCTGATGAGCGAGAAATATGTCCGGCATAATCGCGCTGCTTGTCATTGAGCGGGCCTGCCACACCCTCGGCCAGCAATTGCGCAAAGCCGATGATGTTGGTCAGCGGCGAGCGCAGCTCATACGAGACGTGATGCACGAAATTGTCGCGCAGCTCAGAGGCGCGCACCAGCGCATCATTGCGCTCGGTCAGCGCGCGTTCGACATTGACGCTGGCGGTGACATCGGCAAAGGCGATCAGCGTTGCGCCATCGGGCAGCGGGCTTGCGCTCACCTCATTCACCGCGCCGTCCACCCGCTCCAGCCGGCGCGTGACCACCTCGCGCGCATCGCGCACATGCGTAACGGCGGCGCGCAGATCAGCCCACACATCATCATCCGGGCATAGCGGCTGGCACTGCGCCACGATCTCGTCGACATGCGGGCCTTCTGCCAGCGCCTCGCTGGAGAGCCGCCAGGATGAGGCAAAGGCCGGGTTGAACAATTTCAACCGGCCATCGGGGCCGAACACCGCGACGCCCTCATGCAGGCTGTCCAGCGTTTCGCGCTGCACCCGAGAGAGGGCATTGACCTTGGATTCCAGCGTGCGCTGCTCGGTGACATCGTTGAACAGCCAGGTCACGCCGCCCTGCGGATTGGGGTTGGCGACCAGATGCAGCGTGCGCCCATCCGGCAAAATCCACCAATCCTCGATGGCTGTCAGGCTGGTGAAGGCCTTGAGGATGTCGCTCTTCCAG
Organism: Allobosea sp.; assembly: GCA_051650165.1. Classification (GTDB taxonomy): domain Bacteria; phylum Pseudomonadota; class Alphaproteobacteria; order Rhizobiales; family Beijerinckiaceae; genus Allobosea. The sequence continues at coordinate 5,260 of JBOFIL010000282.1, read as the reverse complement.
GCGCGTGAATCGCGGTCTTCGATCAGCTTGCGGTCAGCCCGCAGCCGATCAAGGATTTCGCTCAAGGTAGGCTCGCCATCGAGCGCTTCTGGCGCAAGGCCCCAGAGCTTCTCGAAGGCAGCATTGCGAAATTGCAGGCGCTGGCTTTCATCAAAAATCGCGACAGCCGTGCCGATGCGGTCAAGCGTGGCGGCATGGGCATCCATCTGGCGCTTCAGCGCTTGCTCGGCCTGCTCGCGGGCCGTGACATCAATCGCAAGGCCGGCGCTGCCCGCGCCGGTCGGCGTCTCGATCAGGTCAAACGCATGTCGCTTGCCGGCAGCTATGGCGGGACCTGTGGCGCTATATGTGCTGCCGTCTGCGAGGCTGCGCTGGGCCGCGGTGCGCTCATCGCTTTCCATCAGCTCGATGCCGGCCGTCAGAACCGCGCCCTGCTCCTTGCCCTCGACCGCACGGACATATGCCGCGTTCACATAGGCCAGCTTGCGCTCGGCGCTGCGGGTCCAGACTGGATGCGGCAAGGCATCGAGCAGCGCGCGAAATGCATCGCGCTCGGCCTCGAGCGCAGCGCGGGCGTGGTCAAGCTTCAGGATTTCACCCTTCAGCCCGCTGACATCACGCATCAGCAACACCGCGCGCCCGGCCACGGCCCGGCCCACGGCCTCGACCAGCGAACCATCGCGTGTCATCACGATACGCACAAAGCCTTCGCCGTGATCCTTCAGGCGCTCGACAGCCTGTTGCAGTGCCTGTGCATCGTCGGGTTTGGCCCAGTTGCCGAAGGCGAGCGGCGCACCGGCCTGCGAGAAGCCCCAATCGCCTTCCAGTGCCGGTTCGGCACCTTGTCCTGTCCAACTGATGATCAGCTGTTTTTCAGCACCTGCCACGGCGTGGATGCGTTCATGCTCGGATTGTGCGCGCATCAGCTCGGCGCGCATCCGCTCTTCCTTTTGACGCCACGACTTTCCGGCGCGCAAGTGCAGCAGAGCTGTGCTCAACGCGAACACGGCCATGCCCATGATCAGGGATGCGCCGATGGCACCGTGGGTCGCTGTGCTGAGCAGTGTCGCGCCAGCTTCGCTGGCAAGCGCATTTTGCGGTGCAAACAGAGCAAGGGGCGAGGTGGTGGTCACCAGCCTGCGCCATTTGCCTCGGTGTTGTTTGCCCAAGATCATTCGCCGTCGCTCTGTCTAGCTTGTCTCGACCCTCGACCCGGCAAAACCGGAATCCACGTTCAGCCGCTCCATCGTAACGGAACGGCATGCCTTGACTGACGCCAATGAACTGGACTGCGGAGAACCGGAACTCGCGGTGCACGGCAACTCGGAACACGCAGGCTGAGGGGCCGTACGCATCCCCGAGGGGCCGAATCACTTTCACTCTAGACGCAGCATGACTCCGCCCCAAGGCGGTTAAGGCTTTCTGAATCAAAGAAAGTTGCGGCCTCGGGGCCTGGCCATAAGGCCTGTCAATTTGTTGAGTCGGGCGGGCGCGGACATACTATATATAGTGTTCAATCTTTGTTCTCATGCTATGCGTTGAGATGCTTAGCCAATAAAAAACCCGGCTCGCGAGGAGCCGGGCCTGACTGATGCCCTTGGGAGGGGCTCAGTAGCGGTAACGCTCAGGCTTGAACGGGCCTTCCGGCGTCACGCCGATATAGGATGCCTGGTCATCGCGCAGCTTGGTCAGTCTCACGCCGATCTTTTCGAGATGCAGCATGGCGACCTTCTCGTCGAGATGCTTGGGCAGCGTGTAGACATCGTTCTTGTACTTGCCAGGATTGGTCCAGAGTTCGATCTGGGCAATGGTCTGGTTGGTGAACGAGGCCGACATCACAAAGGAGGGGTGGCCCATAGCATTGCCAAGGTTCACGAGACGTCCCTCAGAGAGCAGGATGATGCGGTTGCCCTTCGGGAACTCGATCTCGTCGACCTGCGGCTTGATGTTGTTCCACTTGAAATTCTTCAGGCCGGAGACCTGAATCTCATTGTCGAAGTGGCCGATGTTGCAGACAATCGCCCGGTCTTTCATGTCGCGCATGTGGTCGACCGTGATGATGTCCTTGTTGCCGGTGGCGGTGACATAAATGTCGGCGCGGGGCAGGGCATCTTCGATGGTGACGACCTCATAGCCTTCCATGGCGGCCTGCAGCGCGCAGATCGGGTCCACTTCCGAGACCAGAACGCGGCAGCCAGCCTGGCGCAGCGAAGCAGCCGAGCCCTTGCCGACATCGCCAAAGCCGGCAACGAAGGCAACTTTGCCGGACATCATCACGTCTGTGCCGCGGCGGATGGCGTCGACGAGTGACTCGCGGCAGCCATAGAGATTGTCGAACTTCGACTTGGTGACCGAGTCATTGACGTTGATGGCCGGGAACAGCAGCTTGCCTTCCTTGGCGAGCTGATAGAGGCGGTTGACGCCGGTGGTGGTCTCTTCCGAGACGCCCTTGATGTTCTTGGCAACGTCCGCGAACCACCCCTTCGGCTTTTCTTTCAGCATCTTGCGGATCAGCGCGAAGAAGATCACCTCTTCATCGGATTCCGGCTCGTCGAGGAAGGCCGTGTCGCCATTCTCGGCTTTGAGGCCATAATGCACAAGCATGGTGGCGTCGCCGCCATCATCAAGGATCATGTTCGGTGTGCCGCCGCCATGCCAGTCGAACAGCTTCGCGGTGTAATCCCAATACTCTTCCAGTGTCTCGCCCTTGTAGGCGAACACCGGGATGCCGACGGCAGCAATCGCGGCAGCGGCGTGATCCTGCGTCGAATAGATATTGCAAGACACCCAGCGGATGTCGGCGCCAAGGTGCTTCAGTGTCTCGATCAGCACTGCGGTCTGGATGGTCATGTGCAGCGAGCCGGCGATGCGTGCGCCCTTGAGCGGCTGCGATGCACCAAACTCGGCGCGGGTGGCCATCAGGCCCGGCATTTCGGTTTCGGCAAGATCAATCTCCTTGCGGCCAAAAGGCGCAAGCGAAATATCCTTCACGATGTAATCGTGCTTCGACATGGGAAAAACTCCAGATGGGGCAGGGATACGGTTTTGCAATCTCGCGTGCTCACTAGCAGCACGTGATCGATATGGCAATCAAAGATATAAAGATATGTTTATGGGTTACCGTAATGCGGGGCGTCGGCAAAAAACCGCTGCTTCACTGATCAAAATACGCCTTCAACACCCGCAATGTGATGCGCTGGAGTGTCTCTAGATCGGAGATCGCCACGCGCTCATTCACCTGATGCATTGTCTGGCCAACTGTGCCGAACTCCACCACCTCGCAATGATCCTTGATGAAGCGCGCATCCGATGTGCCGCCTGTGGTCGAGAGCTTGGGCACTCGCCCCGTCTCGGCCTCAATGGCGTCTGACAGCATCGCCACAAACGGGCCGGGCTTGGTCAGGAAAGCAACGGAGTTAGTCGGCTCGAAGGTGAGTTCAAACGGTGTTTTCACGCCTGTTGCCTCGAACCTGCGGCGCACTTCCGCTGCCAATGTTTCCGGCGTCCAGAGGTCGTTGAAGCGGATGTTGAAGGTGGCCTGCGCGCGCGCCGGCACCACATTGGTAGCGGCATTGCCGACATCGAGCGTGGTGATCTCGATATTCGATGGGTCGAAATGCGCCGTGCCGGCATCCAGCGGCGTCGCTTCCAGCGCAGCCAGCAGCTTCACCATTGCCCGCACGGGATTATCGGTCTGGTTGGGGTAGGCAACATGCCCCTGCTTGCCGTGCACGGTGATGCGCCCCGTCAGCGAGCCGCGCCGGCCGATCTTGATCATCTCGCCCATGACAGATGGGTTGGTGGGCTCGCCCAGCAGGCAATGGTCAAAGCGCTCGCCGCGCGCCTTCGCCCAGTCCAGCAGCTTCACTGTCCCGTTGATCGCCGGGCCTTCCTCATCGCCCGTGACGAGAAAGGCGATGGAGCCCTTGAAGCCGGGGTTCGCATTGGTGAATGCAATGGCGGCGGCGGTCATGGCGGCAAGCCCGCCCTTCATGTCGCAGGCCCCGCGCCCATACATCACGCCGTCGATGATCTCCCCGGCAAAGGGCGGATGCGTCCAGCCAGCCTCATCGCCCACGGGCACGACATCGGTGTGCCCGGCAATGACGAAGACGGGCGAAGCCGTGCCGATGCGGGCATAGAGGTTGTCAATATCGGGCGTATTGGGCGCAGAAAACACCGGGCGGTGCACGCTGAAGCCGGCCTGGCTGAGAACATTGCCCAAAAGCGTCAGCGCGCCGGCTTCCGCGGGCGTCACCGATGGGCAGCGGATCAACTCTCGCGTCAGCGCCACAGGATCAGTTGGGTCGATGACGGAGTTGGATGCAGGGTTTGGTACAGATGGGGCGCTCATGCCCCGTTCCTATCAGCGCGGAAGACGCTCGCCAATCTCGATGCGTGGCTGTTCGGAGCGGCCCGGCATTAGGCCAAGATCGAACAGCGTGTAGAGCCACACGCAGATATGCACGATGCTGACCGTTGCCGCATAGGGCGTGCGTGCCAGTGAATTAACCAGAATGCCGGTGATGACGCAGGCGAGCACCAGCATCACGCCCCACAGATCACCATGGCCACGATCGCGCGCGCGGGCTGTGGCCAGGGCTGAGTAAGGATAGAGCGACAGCGCGCTGACAGCGATCGCAATGGCTGGCGCATTCAATGGCACGAGCCGGAACAGCCAGCGCTCGATGAGAAACACGGACAGCGCAATGAAGCATGTCGCGAACCAGAAGCGCCCGCGCTCAATCTTTCCGTCAAAATCGGTGCAGAGCTGCGGCAGCTCGCGCATCAATCCGGCGAAGCGCGGGATGTCATCATCAAGCAATTGGCGGATGCGGCTCATGCCGCGTTGTCGCATGCTGAAGCCGCGCGTTGAAGCATATGGTGAAGAGAGGGTTAACGCGCCCGATCAAGGCGCGTTATCTCAATCCCTCAACAGATCGTTGATCGCCGTCTTGGCGCGGGTTTGCGCATCGACCGTCTTGACGATGACGGCGCAGGCGAGAGACGGGCCGGGCGAGCCATCCGGCAGCGCCTTGCCCGGCAGCGAGCCCGGCACCACCACGGAGTAGGGCGGCACATAACCCACATGCACTGCGCCTGTGGCGCGGTCGATGATCTTGGTGGTGGAGGAGAGGAACACGCCCATGGCGAGCACCGCGCCCTCCGCGACAATCACGCCCTCGACAGCCTCGGAGCGCGCGCCGATGAAGCAGTTATCCTCGATGATGGTCGGGTTGGCCTGCAGAGGTTCCAGTAC
>JBOFIL010000281.1:0-4667 GCA_051650165.1 Allobosea sp. | reverse complement strand
CGTTGCCTTCTTTCTCGCGCTGCAATTTGTTGGCCCGCTTATTTTTCTTGATGCCGATGGCCTTGCCTCGAAAGAGCGCTTGATCGTCGCGCCGGACTATTCGGCCCGCATCGACAAGATGCATGTGCGCCCGGGTGATATGGTGCAGGCCGGGCAGGCCATCGCCACGCTGAATTCCACCGAGGTGATTGATCGCCTTGCCGAACTCTCCACACGCCGCACCACATTGGCGGCGCGGGAAATCCAGATCGAGAGCCGCATCGTTTCGCTCACCACATTGAAGCCGCTCGCCATCGAGCGCGCCAAACGCGCGCGGGCTTCCGTCAACCAGCTCAATGACCTGCTCAAGCGCCAGCTCACCACCTCATCGCGCCTCGCCGAAGCGATCCGCGAATTCTACGAGGCCGAGCGCGAGGAAGCGCAGGCCATCGCCGAAAGCCGCACGCTGGCTGATGAGCTGAAGCAGGTGGCGGCGAGCAAGCACGAGCTTGAGAAGATCATTGTCGCGCTGAAGAACAGCTACAATGAAGGCAAGCTGATCTCCGAGGTCGAGGGCCGTGTGGGCTCTCGCGTGCCGAGCCGTGGCATGGTGACCAAGCGCGGCGATGCCATTGTCGATGTCTTTCATGGCGAGACCCATGTCATCGCCTATGTGCCCAACAGCCGCCTCTATGGCATTGATGCAGGGGACAAGGTGGTCGTCACCGATGGCATCAACCGCCGCATTGGCCATGTGCAGCGCATGGAATCGGTGACGGACGCGCTTCCGGCGGAGTTCCAATCCAACTTCCGCAGCCAGGAGCGTCAGCAGGTCATGCGCGTCGCCTTTGATGGCGAGGCGCCGTTCCCGATCCTCGCCAAGGTCAAGGTGATGTCGCGCTTCTCGCCCTATGCGCTGGGTTCGATGCTGCGCACGGCAATCACGGTGGCTGATACGCCAGCGGAGGCGGCCAAGCTTGTGGTCAGTGAACTTGGCGGCAAGGACCAGTGGCCGATGCTCGACATGAGCGCGGTCGGTTCGCTCAAATCCTTTGGCAAGGTCGAGCCGAAAAGCCCGGTAAAAATCGTCGATGAAGCGGAAGATCAGCCCTTCCCGGATGCGCAGACACCGATTGACGGGCGAGGCATCACCCTTCCATCGCCAGCGCAGCCGGACATGCTCCGCCGTGTGCGGGCCTCGCAGGTGCGCCATCAGGTCAAGGGCCCGGTTCTGGCCGGGGCCAAGCCACCGCGCCCGGCAGCGCGCTTCAACGGCTGGTATTGAGCTAACCGCGCGCGGCTTTCAAAGCTTCCGGCGTATCAATGTCGAGCGCGATGGCGGGGTCATCGAGCGCCAGCTCCACCACGCTGTCAGGCGCTGTTTCGCTAGCCGCATCAAGCAGCCTGCGCGCGCCCTGATCGCCTGAAAGGGTCATCATATCTGCGAACAATCCCCGCCCCAGCAGCACGGGGTTGCCGCGCTGGCCGAGCAGGGTCGGCACCACTGCCGTCACATCTGGCGTCCATGCGCCGATCAGCCTGTCAATGATCGCGGGCGTGACATTCGGCATGTCGCCCAAGAGAACCACAGCGCCTTGCGCCTCATCCGGAAGGGCAACCAGACCTGCCTTCACCGAAGACGCCATGCCGCTGGCATAATCCGGGTTGTGGATGAAGCGCACATCGAGCCCGTCCAGAGCCGCCTCGACCTTACTTGCCTCATGGCCGCTCACAACCAGCACAGGCGAGGCCTGAGAGGCGAGCGCAGCTTCCGCCACATGGCGCACCAGCGGCTTGCCGCGCAGCTCAAGCGTGAGCTTGTTGGCCTCACCCATGCGGCTTGAGCGACCGGCGGCCAGCACAAGCGCGGCGATGGGGGCCTTGTGATCTGGGGCCATGGCCTTGACGTTTCGTGGTTGTGGTCTTGTGATGATCTCCATCAACAGCCCACCGACGCCCATCGCCTGAATATCACGGCTGCTTACCGGCAGCTCAGTCAGCAGGCGTTGCAGCACCCAGTCAAAGCCGTTTTCCTTGGGGCTGCGGGCGCAACCCGGCGCGCCAATCACGGGTTTGCCGGCAATCTCGCCGATCATAAGCAGATTGCCGGGGTCCACCGGCATGCCCAGATGCGTCACATGCCCGCCAGCCTGCACCAGCGCAGCGGGAATGACATCGCGGCGATCCGTGATGGCGGACGCGCCGAAGATGATGATGATCTCGTCGTCGCGGGCTGCGCGCATCGCAATCAGCTTTGCCAGCTCCTGCACATCATGGGCGATGCGGGCATCTGCCACGATGTTCGCAGCTCCAGGCCTAAGCCGCTCAGCGAGCACTGCGAGCGTCTTGTCGATGACGCTCTCCTTCAAGCCCGGCAGGCGGGTTGATATGACGCTGACGCGCTTGGGCAGGAAGGGCGCAACCGTCAACGGCATCTCGCCGCCCAGCGCGGCTTCTGCGCGGCCGACGCTGGCTTCGGCGAGGCCATATGGGATGATCTTCACTGTCGCGATCATCTCGCCAACGCTGACCGCGCGATTGGCCGGAAGCGTCGCCAGCGTGATGGCCTCTTCCACGCTGTTGAAGCGGTCAACGGCGGCCACATCGATGCGCAGCACGCCGTTGGCGCGCGCATGGATGTTGACACGGCCGGTGAAGGCGGCCTCGCAGGTGAGGCCTTTGCCAGCCACGGCTTGGGCCAGCCGCGCGGCGGCGGTGTTTTCGTCGAGATCGCCAGCCTCCAGCCGCGCGATGACGATATGCGCGATGCCTGCCGCCTCAGCCCGGGCTGCATCTTCAGCGCTCACGCTCGCGCCTTTCCGGATGATGCCATCGGGCAGGCGCACCGAATGCGCCGCGATTGCGCCAATGGCTTCGCGTGGGGCAACTGGGCCGAACTTCACGCGGTGCTCTCCTTGGCACTCTCCTGTGCGTTCTCCCTGCGCGCCGCGATGATCTCGCCCAGCACGGCGAGCGCGATCTCGGCGGGCGAGATCGCGCCAATGTCGAGCCCGATCGGGGCCTTGATCCGCGCCAGCGCCACTGGTGCAACACCAGCAACGGCCAGCCGCTCCAACCGGCCCGCATGGGTCTTGCGGCTGCCAAGCGCGCCCACATAGAAGCAACCGGCATTCAGCGCCGCGATCAATCCCGGATCATCGATTTTCGGGTCATGCGTCAGCGCCGCGAAAGCCGTATAGCGGTCGAGCCCGCCAAGCTGGGGCAGGGCGGCATCTGGCCAATCGGCAATCAGCCGCACATCAGGAAAGCGCTCAGGCGTGGCAAAAGCCGTGCGCGGATCGATGATCGCAAGATCGAGCTCAAGTGTGCGGGCCATTGCCGCCATCGCCTGGCTGATATGCACTGCGCCGCACACGATCACGCGTGGCGGTGGGCGATGCACGGCGACGAAATGAGCCTCGCCATCAATCTCGACAAGGCCGGACTTGCCTGAGGCGAGGGCTGTTTGCAGTGCTGGTGACTTGGCAGATCCCGGCATCGCATCTGCCAGAAGCAGCTCCTGCGCGCCATCGCTCAGCCTTGTCACCACAAGACAGGCGCGGCGCGCGGTGCGCTCGGTATTCAGCCTTGCAAGCAGGTCCTGCTTCACGTGCGGGGCTCAACGATGATGGGCTCCACATAGACGCGGATGCGCCCGCCGCAGGAGAGCCCGACGCGCCAGGCCGTCTCATCCGCAACGCCGAATTCGAGCACACGCGGGCTGCCCGCCGCGATCACCTCAGCGGCTTCCGCCACCACCGCGCCCTCAACGCAGCCGCCCGAAACCGAGCCCTCGAAATGGCCGTCGGCATCGATCACCAGATGGCTGCCAACCGGCCTTGGTGCGGAGCCCCAGGTCTCGATCACGGTGGCAAGCGCCACGCCTCGCCCGGCTTTGGCCCAGTTTTCAGCGGTTAGGAGGATGTCGCTGGTGGTGCTGGTCATGTCTCTTTCCTCAGGCCGCCCGCAGCCATTTGCGCGGATCGGCCTGTGCAGATGTGGCGGCGTCAAGCGCCTTGCACAAGGCCGCCATGCTGGCCAGATTATGGATGGGGCGGAACTCATCGACATGCGGCAGCATGGCGCGGATGCCGCCGGCACGTGCCGAGAAGCCATCATAGCGCAGCAGCGGGTTCAGCCAGATCAACCGCCGGCAGGAGCGGTGCAGCCGGTCCATCTCGAAGGCGAGCGAGGTCTCTCCGTCTGCGGCCTCCCGCTCCAGCCCATCCGTGAACAGGAGCACGATGGGCGAGCCGGAGAGCACGCGGCGTGACCAGTCGCGGTTGAAGGCATGCAGCGCCGCAGAAATGCGCGTGCCACCCTCCCAATCGGGCGCGGCCTTGCCGCAGGCATTGAGCGCCTCGTCAGGGTCTTTCGCGCGCATCAGCCGCGTGATGTTCGTGAGGCGTGTGCCGAACACGAAGGAATGCACGCGGCCTCGCTTTGCCGCCAGCTCATGCAGGAAATGCAGCAGGATGCGCGAATATTCCGACATGGAACCGGAAATGTCGATCAACGCCACGACTGGCGGATGCGCAAGGCGCGGGCGTTTCCTTGCCAGCGTGATGATCTCGCCGCCCTGCCGCATGGCACGGCGCAGGCTGGCGCGCATATCCAGGCGCTGGCCCCGCATATGCGCCATCATGCGCCGGGTGCGGATGCGATCATCCGGCAGTGTTAGCTCACTG
>JBOFIL010000280.1:0-4938 GCA_051650165.1 Allobosea sp. | reverse complement strand
GTGTTGCGTCAAGCGCCTGCGCCAAGGCCGCCTCCAGATCAAAATCCAGCGCGGCAGGCAGCACGGCTGCCGCAGCAACAGCGGCTACGGGCGCTGCAACGGGCATCGCTGGTTTTGGATCGATTTTTGGGGTTTCAGGCTTGGGCGCGTCCGTCTTGGGCACCTCAGGCTTGGGCGTCTCAGGCTTCGGTGTCTCAGTTTTAGGCGCGATCTTGGCTTCTGCTGCAGGCTCGGCCTTGGGCTCCGTTTTCAGCTCAGGCTTTGGCTCAGGCTTGGGCTCAGGCTTGGGCTCAGGCTTGGGCTCAGGCTTGGGCTCAGGCTTGGGCTCAGGCTGCATGTCGGTCTTGGCGAAAGGCTTTACCTCAAGCTTTGGCTCTTGTTTGGGCTCAATTTTAGCCTCTGCCTTCGGCTCCTGCTTGCGTTCTGGCGCAGCCTCGACAGGCGCACGGACGTCAGCGAAGGGCTTTTTCAGCGCCTCCTCAAGCTGGCGTGTCATGTCGTCCAGGTCTTTCGAGGTAGCCGATGAAGCGGCGGCAGCTGTGGCAACGGCAGCACTTGCAGCAACAAGAGGGGCAGCCACCACAGGCGCGGCCACCTTGGGCGATGTCACGACAGGCGGGCTCATCACAGCAGCCTGAGGCGGCTCTGCCTTTGGTGCTTGAGTGGTGAGCGGGGCCGCCACTGCAGGCGCTGCTACGACGGGTGGTGGCATCATCACTGGCTTTGGCGGCTCTGCCCGCACCATTTCGGCTGGCGGCACAGTCGGCTTTTCAGCTGGTGGCTCGGCGGGCTTCTGTGGCGCAATAGCCGCGATTGGGGGCTGTGGCAGGGCGGCTGTCGCAGGTGTCGGAATGGGGGCGGCTTCAGCCTGGGCATCGAGCACCGCGGGTCCGGGTGCGGCCGCCCGCGCTGCACCACGCTGGATATTGGTCTCGATCACTGTATCGGTTGTGCCACCGACGAGGATGAGATGCTCGACATTATCCCGGCGGATCAGCACGAGCTGGCGCTGCCTATCGAGATCGAATGTATCGACAACTCCCAGGCGCGGCTGACGCCCACGGGCATTCTGGCCGCGCAGGCGAATGCGTCCGCCAGCAAAAGAGCGCAGCACGACCCACATTAGTGCGATCAGCGCCAGAATGATGGCCAGGCTCAGCAGCCATTGTGCGCCTTGCGGGATGTCTATGCCTAACAGAGATTTCACCGGACTGCTCCGCCTGTTTACTCAACGCTGCCGGGGCGGACATGCCACCCACATCAGCCCCATATCATGCGAAAACATCATGTGGAACGTATGGTTAGTTCCCGGTTAACCCGCATTGCCAGCAAATCGGCCCCTTTAACCGCCGGTTAACCATACACCCGGCAGAATTTGCCGTGTGAGATGCGGGTGGCTTTTCCATTTGCAGGGCTCGCCGGAGTTGGAGGCCGCCATGGCCGTTGCTGGAATAGGCCTGATGGAAGCGCTGAAGACGCGGATGCAATGGCATCAGGCGCGTCAGAAGCTGCTTGCTGAAAATGTTGCCAATTCTGACACCCCGAAATTCCAGCCGCATGATCTGCGCGCGCCATCCGCGAAGGGCTCGCCTGACATGGTGGCCCGCACCCATGCCGGCCACATGACGTTGGATGGCCCCAAGGGCGGGTTCGACCCGAAAGACCCGCGCCGCTTCGAGAAGACGCCCAGCGGAAACGCGGTCAATCTCGAAGATGAAATGATGAAGGTGGCGCAGAACCAGTCTGATTATCAGCTGGCGGCGTCGCTCTATTCGAAAAGCCTGTCGCTGATGAAAATCGCCATCGGCAAGGGCAGGTAAGGGCGCTCATCATGGATCTGTTCAAAAGCATCGTCGTCGCCGCCTCCGGGCTTCGCGCCCAATCAGGCCGCATGAAGGTGGTTTCGGAAAACCTCGCCAATGCTGACTCGACCGCCGAGCGGCCGGGCGCTGACCCCTATCGGCGCAAGGTGCCAACGTTTCAGTCGCGCATGGACCGAGAGCTTGACGTGAAGACTGTCGAGCTTGGGCGCCTGAAGCCAGACCAGGGCGCATTCCGCACCAGATTTGACCCCGGCCATCCGGCAGCGGACGCCAATGGAAATGTGAAGCTGCCGAATGTGAACTCGCTGATCGAGACGATGGACCTGCGCGAGGCGCAGCGCTCCTACGAAGCCAATCTCAACGTCATCACCTCGGCGCGCCGGATGATCCAGCGCACCATCGACATATTGAGGGCCTGATTCATGCCGACCTCCTCTTTCGCAGCAGGTGCCTACAAGAGCGCGCAGATGCTGGCCTCAACCGGCCTGAAGCCGAACATGGCCGCGCCAGATGCATCCAAGATGCTCGGCGGCAATGACTTCGCGCAATTGGTCTCGGATGCGGTGAATTTCGCCCAGAAGGCCGGAGCCAAGGCTGACAATCAGGCAGCGGCTGTCGCCACAGGCCGCGCTGATGTGATCGACGTCGTGACGGCGGTGGCCGAGAGCGAAGCAGCGATCGAGACGCTGGTCGCGGTGCGGGACCGCGTGATCGCGGCCTATGAAGAAATCATGCGGATGCCGATCTGATCTGATCGGTGGCGCATATCCAGAAGGGATAAAAACATGACTGGCGGAGCCATTCTCGATGTCGCGCGTGACGGCATCCTCACCTTCATCAAGGCCGGCGCACCGCTGATGCTGGTGGCATTGGCTGTGGGCCTTGCCATTTCACTGGTGCAGGCTCTGACGCAGATTCAGGAACAGACGCTGGTGTTTGTGCCGAAGATATTGGCGGTTTTTGCCTCCATGCTGCTGTTCCTGCCGTTCATGGGCGATGCGCTGGCGGCCTATATGGGCCGGGTGGCTGCGCGAATCGCCAGCGGCAGTTAGACTGCCGGCACAAGCCCAGGAGGGGCGAATGACCCATATGCCGACATGCGGCGAGGTCTGACATGACCGTCGCCATTCTGCCCGAGATCAGCGCGCTGTTTGCTCTTGTGTTCGCCCGCGTGGGCGCGCTCATCATGCTGCTGCCGGGGCTTGGCGAACGGGTGATCCTCTCTCGTGCGCGGCTTTCCGTTGCGGTGTTCGTGGCGCTGTTGATGATCCCGCTGGTGCGCGACCGGCTGAGCGTGCCGACCCAGCCGCAGGCGGTGATCGCGCTGCTGCTCGGTGAATTGATGATTGGCCTCGCCATCGGCATCACGGCGCGCATTCTCATCGGCACATTGCAGACCGCCGGCACCATCATCGCCAACCAGCTCGGCCTCGGCTTTGCCATGACCGTGGACCCGCAGGGCGGAGCGCAGAACCCCAGCATAGCGAACCTTCTCGCGCTGCTCGGCGGCGTGCTGGTGCTGGCGCTCGATCTGCATCACCTTGCCATTGCCGCGATCCATGAAAGTTACCGGCTGCTGCCGCCTGGCGGGCCGCTGATGATCGAGGATATGATGAAGCTCGCCGTCATGAACACGGGCAAAAGCTTTGCGTTGGCTGTGCAGATTTCCGCGCCCTTCATTGTGTTCGGGCTGCTGTTTAACCTCGGGCTTGGCATCCTCTCGCGGTTGATGCCGCAATTGCAGGTGTTCTTCATCGCGGTTCCCGCCTCGATATTGATCGGGATGCTGGTGCTGTTCGCCACCATTGGCGTGATGATGACCAGCTACACCGAGGCGATCGGCCTGTATCTCTCGCAGCTGATGGGCAGGTGAACCCATGGCCGACGAGAAGGACCAGGAAGATCGCACAGAAGAGCCTACCCAGCGAAAACTGGAAGAGGCGATCAAGAAGGGCGATGTCGCGCGCTCTGTCGAGATCGGCACTTTCTTTGTGCTGTGTGGCTTCACGCTGGCGATGATCGTGGCGGGCGGGCCGGCGCTGCGCAACGCCTCGCTCTCATTGCGATCCTTCCTGATGAATGCCCATCAGGTCTCGGCTGATGGCGCTGGTTTTACCCATGTCACCACCAAGGGCATTATCGCGGGGTTTTCCGCGATGGCGGGGCCGCTGGGGTTTATTCTGGTTGCTGCGCTGCTGGGGGCGCTGATCCAGCACAAGCCGCTCTGGACCACCGAACCGATGACGCCGAAATTCTCGCGCATCTCGCTGATGGGCGGGTTCAAGCGCCTGTTCGGCAAGGAAGGCTGGATCAATTTCATCAAGGGTCTCGCCAAGATCGCGATGGTGGGCGCGGTGGTCTCGGTTGTGCTCTGGGGCGAGCGTGACAGGCTGGATGCCTTTGCGCGCATGGATGTGGCCATGCTGCTGCCGGCAATGTCGGGGCTGGTCGCCAAGCTGATGATCGGGGTGCTGTCGATTTATGGCGTCATCGCGATTGGCGATTTCGCCTGGCAGAAATTCTCCTGGCACAGGCGCCAGCGCATGACGATGCAGGAGATCAAGGACGAGCACAAGGAAAGCGACGGTAATCCCGAGATCAAGGCGAAAATCCGCGAAATCCGCAACAAACGCGCTCGCCAGCGCATGATGTCGAATGTGCCAACTGCGACCGTGATCGTGACCAACCCGACGCACTATGCCGTTGCGCTGAAATACGAGAGCGGCATGCCTGCGCCGCTTTGCGTGGCCAAGGGTATCGATGCCGTGGCGCTGAAGATCCGCGAAGTCGCGGGCGAGCATGATGTGCCGATTGTCGAGAACGTGCCGCTGGCGCGCGCGCTGCATGCCAGTGTGCAGATCGATGATGAAATCCCCACCGAGCATTACCAGGCAGTGGCCGAGGTCATCGGGTATGTCATGCGTCTCAAGCGTATGCGGCGGTGAGGCAAGCGCACCATCAAGATGATAAATCCATGTGCGTGAATACGCGAATCTGGCAGTGATTGGCGCAAGCGCGTGCCATTGGGGATGGGATGAACGAGGCAAGCCCGACAATCGTGATCGACCGCTCGGACAAGCCGGGCAGGGTCGGCATTCTGCTGATGATTGCCGGG
>JBOFIL010000279.1:0-9038 GCA_051650165.1 Allobosea sp. | reverse complement strand
CGCAACCCGGCTGCGCAGATCGGCGATTACATCTCCGAGGCACTGCCGCCTTTCGATTTTGGCCGTGTTGCCGCGCAATCGGCCAAGCAGGTCATCGTGCAGAAGGTGCGCGATGCCGAGCGTGACCGCCAGTATGACGAGTTCAAGGATCGCATCGGCGATGTCGTCAACGGCGTCGTGAAGCGTGTCGAATATGGCAATGTCTTCGTCGATCTCGGCAAATCCGAATCGATCATCCGCCGCGACGAGATGATCCCGCGCGAGATCTTCAAGGTTGGAGACCGCGTGCGCGCCTATGTTTACGACGTGCGCCGCGAGCAGCGCGGTCCGCAGGTCTTCCTTTCGCGCACCCATCCGCAGTTCATGGCCAAGCTGTTCGGCATGGAAGTGCCCGAAATCTATGATGGCATCGTCGAGGTGAAGGCTGTCGCCCGTGATCCGGGCTCGCGCGCCAAGATCGCCGTGACCTCGCGCGACTCATCGATTGATCCGGTCGGTGCCTGCGTCGGTATGCGCGGCTCGCGCGTGCAGGCAGTGGTCGGCGAGTTGCAGGGCGAGAAGGTCGACATCATCCCCTGGTCGCCGAATGTCGCGACCTTCATCGTCAATGCGCTCCAGCCGGCGGAAGTCTCCAAGGTCGTGCTTGATGAGGATGCCGATAAGATTGAAGTTGTTGTGCCTGATGAGCAGCTTTCGCTCGCCATTGGCCGCCGTGGCCAGAATGTGCGCCTTGCCGCACAGCTGACCGGCTGGGACATCGACATCCTGACGGAGGCCGAGGAATCCGAGCGCCGCCAGAAGGAATTCGTCGCCCGCACCGAGCTGTTCATGAACGCGCTCAACGTCGATGAGGTTGTCGGCCAGCTGCTGGCTTCCGAAGGCTTCCGCACGGTGGAAGAGGTCGCCTATGTCGATCTGGGCGAGCTTGCCTCGATTGAGGGCTTCGATGACGACACTGCCAATGAAATCCAGACCCGTGCGCGCGATTATCTGGCCGCCATCGAGGCCGGCTTCAATGAAAAGCGCCTTGCGCTTGGCGTATTGGACGAATTGCGTGAAATCGAGGGCATCAACACCGCGATGATGGTGCCGCTTGGCGAGAATGATGTGAAGAGCATCGAGGATTTCGCTGGCTGCTCTACCGATGATCTGATCGGCTGGACCGAGCGCAAGGAGGGCGTCGCCACACGCCATGCTGGCTATCTCGATGGCTTCAGCCTCTCCCGTGAGGAGGCCGAGACCATGATCATGGCCGCGCGCGTCAAGGCGGGCTGGATCGAGGCGCCTGTGGTGGAAGAGCCCGCCACCGATGCAGACGAGACGGCGGCCTGAGGAGCGTCAGGCGGAACCGCGAGATTGGCCGGGGCGTGCAGATGATGGGCGCAGCCGCGATCGAGAAAGAAACGGACGGCCAGGCTTCAGAGAGCGAGCGCATGTGCGCGCTTTCGCGGGATGTGTTGCCGGTCAGTGACCTGCTGCGCTTCGTGGCGGACCCGGACAACAAGATTGTGCCGGATATTCGCCGGAAGTTGCCGGGGCGCGGGGTCAATCTGCGCGGCGATGCGGCCACGTTGCGGGACGCCATCAAACGCAAGGTGTTCGAGCGCAGTCTCAAGCGCGCAGTCACCGTTCCGGCTAGCCTGATCGACGATGTGCGCCGGCTTCTGGTGTCGGATCTCGTGCAGTCGCTGGCCATGGCCAACAAGGCGGGCTTTGTCATCACCGGCTTCAGCAAGGTGGAAAGCGCGCTGGATGGGCGCAAGGTTGCCGCGCTGCTACAGGCCTCGGATGCAGCGGCGGACGGGGTGCGCAAACTGCGCCAGGCGACGTCTCGCGGCTACGGCGCGAGGGCTGAAAACCTGCCGGTGATCGCATGTCTGTCGTCGGCTGATTTCCAATTGGCATTAGGGCGTGACATTGTGATACATGCAGCGCTCTTGCCGGGGCCGGCTGTCGGGGCGCTCCTCGACCGCTGGCGTCGGCTTGTGCGCTTTGACGGTCCTGCCGCCCAACCGGGGGCAGGATTTGAGACAGATGCCCATGCCGCGCCCTCAGGCGAGGCTGGCCAGATGAATATACCGATCAGCAACGACAAACCCGCAGGACACACAGCGGAATGACCGATACGAAGACACAGGGTGACAACATGGCAGGCGACAACACGGTCGTTGACAAGACGATCAGCGTGGGCGCGCCCAAAACCCTGACGATCAAGCGGCCGATGGAGCAAAGCACCGTCCGGCAAAGCTTCTCGCATGGTCGCTCCAAGCAGGTTGTGGTCGAGGTCAAGCGCCGCATTGTCGGCCCCGGCTCGCCGGAAACCAAGGAGCCGGTTGTGGCGCGCGCGCCTGCGCCGGTTGCCGCGCCCGTCGCTCCGGCCCCTGCGCCTGTGCAGCGCCCGGCCCCGATTGCGCCGCCTGCGCCGCGCCCGGCCAGCAGCATGGTGCTGCGCACCCTCTCCGACGACGAGAAGGATGCCCGCACGCGTGCCTTGGCAGACGCCCGCGTTCGCGAGGCTGATGAGCGCGAGCAAGCCATGGCCGAAGCCTCGCAGCGCGCCGAGCGCGAAGAGCGTGAACGCCGCGACAGGGAGGCTGCATCGGCCCGCGCCCGCGAGGAAGACGAACGCAAGCGCCAGGAAGATGACCGCAAGCGCCGCGGCGAGGATGAGGCGCGCCGGCGGCTGGGTGAAGAAATCCAGTCACGCCCGCCGCGCAGCGAGGCCCCTGCGGCCCCGCAGCCATCTTCTCCTGCAACGATGCGCCCCCTGCGCGATACGGGTGCACGCCCGCCGCGCCTTGATGGCCCCCGCCCGGCCAGCACGCGCCCATCCGGCCCGCGTCCGCCGCGCCCGGTGACAGAAGCCTCGCCGGTTGCACCGCCACCGGCAGCTTCCGCGCCGCGCAAGGTCACCGCCGCCATTGACCGTTCCGGCTTTGATGATGATGCCGGTGCGAAGGGCGTGAAGCGCGGCGTCGCGATGAAGCCCAGCGCTGCCGTCAAGACCCCCAAGGTGGGCGACAACAAGAGCCGTGGCCGCCTGACTGTCGGCAATGCGCTCAATGATGATGGCGAGAAGACGCATTCGATCGCGGCTTTCCGCCGCCGCATGCAGCGCATGACCGGCCACCGCGATGACAAGCAGAAAGAAAAGATCATCCGCGAGGTGACCATCCCCGAGACGATCACCATTTCGGAGCTCGCCAACCGCATGTCCGAGCGCGGTGTCGACGTCATCCGCCTGCTGATGAAGCAGGGCCAGATGATGAAGATCACCGATGTGATCGACGCTGATACCGCCCAGCTCATCGCCGAGGAAATGGGCCACAGCGTCAAGCGCGTTTCTGATGCCGATGTCGAGGAAGGCCTGTTCGACACGCCGGATGTGGAAGCAGATCTGATTTCCCGCGCTCCGGTCGTGACCATCATGGGCCATGTCGACCACGGCAAGACCTCACTGCTCGATGCCTTGCGCAAGACAAGCGTTGTCTCTGGCGAGGCTGGCGGCATCACCCAGCATATCGGCGCCTATCAGGTTGCTTCACCCGGCACCGGCGGCAAGATCACCTTCATCGACACCCCAGGCCATGCCGCCTTCACGGCGATGCGCGCGCGCGGAGCAAAGGTGACCGATGTGGTCGTGCTTGTGGTCGCGGCCGATGACGGCGTGATGCCGCAGACGGTCGAGGCCATCAACCATGCCAAGGCGGCCAAAGTGCCGCTGATTGTCGCGATCAACAAGATCGACAAGCCGGAAGCCAAGCCCGAGCGCGTGCGCACCGAGTTGCTTCAGTATGAGATCCAGGTGGAATCGCTGGGCGGTGACACGCTGGA
The DNA here is from genome assembly GCA_051650165.1 of Allobosea sp. Classification (GTDB taxonomy): domain Bacteria; phylum Pseudomonadota; class Alphaproteobacteria; order Rhizobiales; family Beijerinckiaceae; genus Allobosea. Next base: position 5,204 of record JBOFIL010000279.1, on the reverse strand, counting down.
AGTCGAGGTCTCCGCCAAGCAGGGAACCGGGCTCGACAAGCTGCTTGACGTCATCTTGCTGCAATCGGAAGTGCTGGACCTCAAGGCCAACCCGACCCGCACGGCGGAAGGCACGATCATCGAGGCCAAGCTTGACCGTGGCCGCGGCCCTGTTGCAACCGCGCTGGTGCAGCGTGGCTCGCTCAACCCGGGCGATATTGTTGTGGCGGGTGCCGAATGGGGCAAGGTGCGCGCCCTGATCAACGACAAGGGCGAGCAGGTAAAGCAAGCCGGCCCCTCCATGCCGGTCGAGGTTCTCGGCTTTTCCGGTGTGCCGGAGGCGGGAGATCGCATTGCCGTGGTCGAGAACGAGGCCCGCGCACGCGAGATCACCAGCTATCGCCAGCGCGCCAAGCGCGACAAGGCGGCGGCCCGCATGTCCCGTGGCGGCAAATCCCTCACGGACATGATGCAGGATCTGAAGGCCGGTGTTGGCCGCAAGGAGTTCCCGCTGGTCATCAAGGGCGACGTGCAGGGCTCGGTCGAAGCCATCATTGGCGCGCTTGAAAAGGCTGGCAATGATGAGGTGCAGGCCCGTGTGCTGCTCTCGGGCGTTGGCGGCATCACCGAATCCGATGTGACGCTTGCCAATGCATCAGGCGCTGCTGTGCTCGGCTTCAACGTGCGCGCCCACAAGGAAGCGCGCGAACTGGCGGAGCAGAGCGGCACCGAAATCCGCTATTATAACATCATTTATGACCTGGTGGATGACATCAAGGCTGCGATGTCCGGCTTGCTCGCGCCCACCTTGCGCGAGACCCTGCTTGGCACAGCGCTCATGCTCGAAATCTTCAATGTCTCGAAGGTTGGCAAGATCGCCGGCTGCCGCGTCACCGATGGCAACATCGAGCGCGGCGCGAATGTGCGCCTGATCCGCGACAATGTCGTGATCCACGAAGGCAAGCTTTCGACGCTCAAGCGCTTCAAGGATGATGTCAAGGAAGTGCCATCAGGCCAGGAATGCGGCGTGGCGTTCGAGAACTTCCAGGATATGCGCGCCGGTGACACGGTCGAGTGTTTCCGGGTCGAAGAGATCAAGCGCTCGCTCTGATCAAGCACTCGCTCTAAGGCGAGTTCAGCACCGCGCGGGTGGATGGCAGCATCCTCCCGCGTCGCTTTTCATCCCATCCGGTCCAATCCCGGAGGCATGTGGAATATTTCATCATGGCAAAACCAACACGACATGCGGCCGCAGGCCCCTCCCAGCGCCAGTTGCGCGTCAGCGAACTCATCCGGCACGCATTGGCCGAGATGATCCAGCGCGGCGACATTCATGACGAGGTGCTGGCGAGCCACATCGTCACCATTCCCGAGGTGCGTCTCTCGCCTGATTTGAAGCTGGCGACTGTCTACATCATGCCGCTTGGCGGCAAGGACGAGAAGCCCGTCATCGCGGCGCTGGAGAAGCACAAGGGCTATTTGCGTGGCCAGATCGCGCACAAGGTCAACATGAAATACGCGCCTGATCTGCGCTTCCGCCGCGACGAGACCTTCGATGAGGCCGAGCGCATCACCAAGCTGTTGCGCACCGACGAAGTGAAGCGCGATCTTGGCCGCAAGGATAGCACCGAGGATGAGGCATGAGCGCGCTGCCGCCGGCCCATCCTGAGGCCGCCCCTTCCGCCCCGCAACAACCTACGCAACGCCCGCGGAAGCGCGATATTCATGGTTGGCTGGTGCTCGACAAGCCGGTGGGCATGACATCGACGCAGGCTGTGGCAATCGCCAAGCGCGCCTTCCGCGCCCGGAAGGCCGGCCATGCCGGCACGCTTGATCCGCTGGCCTCCGGCTTGTTGCCGATTGCGTTCGGCGAGGCAACCAAGACGGTTCCCTATGTGATGGATGGCCGCAAGGCCTATCGTTTTACTGTGCGCTGGGGCATCGAGACCGATACGGACGACGCCGAGGGCAAGGCGATCTCGACCTCTGATCAGCGACCCTTGGCAGACGCTATCGAGGCCATCCTGCCCGGCTTCATGGGCGAGGTGATGCAGACGCCGCCGATCTATTCGGCGCTCAAGATCAATGGCGAGCGCGCCTATGATCTCGCGCGTGATGGCGAGAGCGTTGAATTGCAGCCGCGCGCGGTTGAGATTCATGCCTTGCGCCTGATTGAGGCCCGGCAGGACGAGGCCGTGTTCGAGGCTGAATGTGGCAAGGGCACCTATGTGCGCGCGCTCGCCCGCGATTTTGGCCGCAAGCTAGGCTGCCTTGGCCATATCGTGGCGCTCCGGCGCACGCGTGTGGGCTCATTCGTGGAAGAAAATGCGCATCCGGCATCGCTGCTCGAAGCCGCCATCGCGAATGCGGAAGATGCGGGAGATGATCTGCTCCAGCCTGTCGCAGCGGCGCTGGGCGCACTCACCGCCGTGCCGGTATCGGGCCATGATGCGGCGCGGTTGCGCAATGGCCAGCCAGTCTTGCTCAGGGGCCGCGATGCGCCCATCAATGGCGGCATGATGGCGGTGTTCTGTAACCGCGATCTTGTCGCGCTCGCCAGCCTTGAACAGGGCGAGCTGCACCCGAAGCGGATATTCAATCTGGGCGAAGCGCGCTGAGCAAAAATGGGTGGCATATTGCCCCTTTCTCTGCCATAGACCCGCTCGCGTTGACCGCGCTGGACGACATCCCGGCGCGGCCATTTTGTTTTTCCTCAAGACAAGGAGATACCGATGTCGATTGCTCCTGAGCGCAAGACCGCGCTCATTTCCGAACACGCCACCAAGACCGGCGACACCGGCTCGCCAGAGGTCCAGGTCGCGATCCTAACCGAGCGGATCAACAACCTCACCGGCCACTTCAAGAGCCATGTGAAGGACAACCATTCGCGCCGCGGCTTGCTCAAGATGGTTTCGCAGCGCCGCTCGCTGCTCGATTATCTCAAGCGCAAGGATGAGGGCCGCTACCGGACGCTCATCGAGAAGCTCGGCATCCGTCGCTAAGCTCTGGCAGCGCCCCGCAGCAGCTTTGCTGGCGGGGCGTTTTTCATGATCCCGGCTTCCGGGCAATGATGCCCGTAAGTGTCTCCCCCGGTGAGATGTGTCCCCGATGGGCACGTCCCGCCACTCTCGAAGCGTGCGCAGGGCTTTTGTTGGCTCTGGGCTTTGAGGATACGTCCATGGCAGGATCGCCAAGGGCTTTGCTGAAGACCCCCAGCCGAAGCCCTTCGCCGTCTTGTCCATGGCCAGATCACCAGTCCGGGCACTCGCTCCCGGTGCGCCGCCATTTGGACCGAAAGACAGACATGTTCGACATTCAACGCGAAGAAATCATCTGGGGCGGGCGCAAGCTCGTGCTCGAAACCGGCAAGATTGCCCGCCAGGCTGATGGGGCCGTGATGGCCACCTATGGCGAGACCGTGCTGCTCGCCACTGTCGTCTCCGCCAAGGAGCCCAAGGCCGGCATCGACTTCTTTCCGCTCACCGTGAACTACCAGGAAAAGACCTTCGCCGCTGGCCGCATTCCCGGCGGCTATTTCAAGCGTGAGGGCCGCCCTTCCGAGAAGGAGACGCTGGTTTCGCGCCTGATCGACCGCCCGATCCGCCCACTCTTCGCGGAAGGCTATCGTAACGAAACGCAGGTCGTGATCACCGTGCTCCAGCATGATCTGGAGAACGACCCCGACATTCTCGCCATGGTCGCGACCTCTGCGGCGCTGACGCTCTCGGGCGTGCCGTTCATGGGCCCGGTTGGCGCTGCGCGCGTCGCCTATGTCGATGGCGGCTATGTGCTCAACCCGCTGATTGCTGATGTGCCGAACTCAGTCCTCGATCTCGTCGTTGCCGGCACCACAGACGCCGTGCTGATGGTTGAATCGGAAGCCAAGGAGCTTTCCGAGGAGATCATGCTCGGCGCCGTGATGTTCGGCCACAAGCATTTCCAGCCAGTCATCGAAGCGATTATCCGCCTTGCCGAGAAGGCCGCGAAAGAGCCGCGCAACTACCAGCCGGCAGATCACTCCGTGGTCGAGAAAGCCGTGCTCAAGGTCGCCGAAAAGGATCTGCGCAAGGCCTACAAGATCACCACCAAGGCCGAGCGCTACAAGGCGGTCGATGCCGTCAAGGCCAAGGTTGTCGAGGCGCTGGTCTCGGCTGAGCCCGATGGCAAGAAGACCTTCTCCAAGGAAGAGGTCGCCGGCCAGTTCAAGGAAGCCCAGGCCAAGATCGTGCGCTGGAACATTCTGGATGATGGCATCCGCATCGATGGCCGCGACGTCAAGACCGTTCGCAAGATCGTGGCGGAAGTCGGCATTCTGCCGCGCACCCACGGCTCGGCGCTGTTCACGCGCGGCGAGACGCAGGCGCTGGTTGTCGCCACGCTCGGCACCGCCGATGACGAGCAGTTCATCGACTCGCTCGAAGGCACCTACAAGCAGAACTTCCTGCTGCATTACAACTTCCCTCCCTATTCGGTGGGTGAAGCTGGCCGCATGGGTTCGCCCGGCCGCCGCGAAATCGGCCATGGCAAGTTGGCCTGGCGCTCGATCAATCCGATGTTGCCTTCCAAGGAAGAGTTCCCCTACACGATCCGCCTCGTCTCGGAGATCACCGAGTCGAATGGTTCGTCGTCGATGGCCACCGTCTGCGGCGCATCGCTCGCGCTGATGGATGCCGGTGCGCCATTGAAGGCACCTGTGGCCGGTATCGCCATGGGCCTCATCCTGGAGGGCAAGCGCTTTGCCGTTCTCTCTGACATTCTTGGCGACGAGGATCACCTCGGCGACATGGATTTCAAGGTTGCCGGCACGGAAAACGGCATCACCTCGCTGCAGATGGACATCAAGATCGCCGGCATCACCGAGGAGATCATGAAGGTTGCGCTCGCCCAGGCGCGCGATGGCCGTCACCACATCCTCGGCGAAATGAGCAATGCGCTCTCGACTGCCCGCTCGGAGCTTGGCCAGTTTGCCCCGCGCATCGAGACGATGAAGATCCCGGTCGACAAGATCCGCGAAGTCATCGGTTCAGGCGGCAAGATCATCCGCGAGATCGTCGAAAAGACCGGCGCGAAGATCAACATCGAGGATGACGGCACGATCAAGATAGCCTCAGCCGACGGCAAGGCGATCAAGGCGGCGATCAACTGGATCAAGTCGATCGCTTCCGATCCGGAGGTCGGCATGATCTACGAGGGCACCGTGGTGAAGACCACGGACTTCGGCGCCT
>JBOFIL010000278.1:0-5026 GCA_051650165.1 Allobosea sp. | reverse complement strand
GGCGATCGACGCGCCGGCCTTCTGCAAGGCAGGGATGATCACGAGTGACGGCGCATCGCGCATATCATCCGTGTTGGGCTTGAAGGCCAAACCAAGCACCGCAATGCGTTTGCCGGAGATATTGTTCCCAAGCGCGGCGATGATTTTTTGCGACATGCGCTCCTTGCGCCGGTCGTTCACATCCACCACCGTCTCGATGAGGCGCGTCGGGCTGCCGGCATCCTGGGCGGTTTTCACCAGCGCGAGCGTATCCTTCGGAAAGCAGGAGCCGCCATATCCCGGCCCGGCATGCAGGAATTTTCCACCGATGCGGTTGTCGAGGCCGATGCCGCGCGCCACCTCCTGCACATCCGCGCCGACCTTTTCGCACAGATCCGCCATCTCGTTGATGAAGGTGATCTTCATCGCCAGAAATGCGTTGGCGGCATATTTGATCAGCTCGGAGGTGCGCCGACCTGTAAACACGATTGGCCCCTGGTTGAGATGGAGCGGGCGATAGACCTCGCTCATCACCTTGCGGGCGCGTTCATTGTCAGTGCCGACGACGATCCGGTCTGGCCTGCGGAAATCCTCGATCGCCGCGCCCTCGCGCAGGAACTCAGGGTTCGAAACCACCGGCAGGTCAGCGCCTGGGCGAAATTCCGCCATGATGCGCTCCACCTCATCACCGGTTCCGACTGGCACGGTGGATTTGGTGACGATGACGGTGCCATCATCAGCAACAGCCGCGATCTCGCGTGCGGCGGCATGGACATAGCTCAGGTCTGCATGGCCATCACCGCGACGTGCTGGCGTGCCGACAGCAATGAAAATCGCCTCCGCGCCCTTGGCCGCGCTGGCAAGATCGGTGGTGAAGGACAGACGCCCCGCGCCGAGATTGTCGCGCAGCATTGCTTCAAGACCGGGCTCGAAGATCGGCACCTCGCCGGCTTTGAGCCGCGCCACCTTGGCCGCGTCAGTATCGACACACACGACCTCATGGCCGAAATCGGCAAAGCACACGCCGGAGACAAGGCCGACATAGCCCGATCCAACCATCACAATCCGCATGGAACACTCCTGGCGCGGCCTCGAAAACCAGCCCGCTCTATCACCTGATGGCGGCTACGGCCAAGCGCAGCCCGTGCATCTCTGGCGCGCATCACAGATGCAGCCAGCGTTCGGCCTGCGATGGATCGGCGCGCACGCTGGCAGCACCGGCCTGCCAGACGACATGACCCTTTTCCAGCGCAATGAACCGATCTGCCAATGCGGCCAATGCATCAAGGTTCTTGTCGATGACCAGAATGGCCAGACCCTCAGCGCGCAAGTTTGCCAGGATGGCCCAGATCTCGGCGCGGATCAGCGGGGCGAGCCCCTCGGTTGCCTCATCGAGGATGACCAAGGCCGGGTTGGTCATCAGCGCGCGACCAATGGCCAGCATCTGCTGCTCGCCGCCTGAAAGCTGCGCACCGGCATTGCGCCGACGTTCCTTCAGGCGCGGGAAAGCATCATAGATGCGCGCCAGCGTCCAGCCGCCGGGTGCATCGCGCGCTGTGGCGATGAGGTTTTCTTCCACACTGAGCGAGGCGAAAATCTGCCGCCCCTCCGGCACTAGCCCGAGGCCGGCCTGCGCGCGGGCAAAGGGCGGGGCGGATGTCATGTCCTTGCCGGCAATCATCACACTGCCAGCCATGGCGGGGATCAGGCCCATGATGGCGCGCACCAGCGTGGTCTTGCCCATGCCATTGCGGCCAATCAGCGCCACTGCCTCGCCGGGCTGGATGGCAAGATCAATGCCGAACAGCACCTGCGCCATGCCGTAGCCGGCGCTGAGACCACGCGTTTCAATGAGGGGCACACTCATGCCATCCCCCCGGCACTGCCCTCGCCCAGATAGGCCGCCTTCACGGCTGGGTCGGCCCGCATCTCGTCCGGTGTTCCGCTGGCGATAATGCGCCCTGCGACCAGAACCGAAACACGTGTCGCAAGCCGGAACACCGCTTCCATGTCATGCTCGATCAACAGGATGGCGGCGCTGTCTGCTCCGTTCACCAGTGAGGCGATGAGCGCAATCATGGCGCGTGATTCCTCGCGGCCCATGCCAGCCAGCGGCTCATCAAGCAGGATCAGCTTTGGGCGTGAGGCGAGCGCCATCGCCACTTCCAACGCCCGCTTCTGGCCATGGGCGAGCGTGGCTGATGGTGCATCCGCATGGTCGATCAAGCCAACGCTCGCGAGTGCTTCATCGGCAATGGCATTCAGTTCTGTATCTCTGGCGGCAGTGCGCAGCATCGACGTGGCGTGCGAGGCTTGCGCCTGTGCTGCCAGCGCAACATTGCCGCGCACGGTGAGGCTGGGGATGATCGAGGTGATCTGGAACGAGCGCGCCAGCCCACGCTTTGCTCGGCTGTGAGCGGGCAGGCCTGTCACAGCCGCGCCATTGAGGATGATCTGGCCGCTATCGGGAGCTAGCGCGCCGGAAATCTGATGCACCAGCGTGGTTTTGCCTGCGCCATTCGGCCCGATCAGCGCATGGATTTCGCCAGCATGCACCTCAAGGCTGATGCCATCGGCCACCACCAAAGCGCCAAAGGCTTTTGAGATCGAACGAAGCTCAAGGATGGGCGGAGAGGCGAGTGGGCGAGCGCTCATGCCGACACCGCTCATTTCGTCCCCCTGAGCTTGCCTATCAGGCCGACAATGCCGCCGCGCGTGAACAGCACAAACAGGATGATCAGCGGGCCGAAAATCGCTTTCCAGTGCTCGGTGAGGCCTGAGAGCAACTCCTCGGTGAGGATGAAGGCGATGGCGCCGAAAATCGCGCCTGTCAGCGTGCCGACGCCGCCAAGGATGACCATGAAGATCAGCTCGCCCGATCGCTGCCAGGAGAGAAAGGCCGGCGAGACAAACTGGTTGTGTTGCGCCAGCAGGAAGCCTGCCAGCGCGCACATCATGCCGGAGATCACATAGGCCGTGAGGTGTATGCGCGTGACATCAAAGCCCAGCGAGGCCGCGCGTTCGGGGTTGTCACGCGTTGCCTGCAAAGCGCGCCCGAAGCGCGAGTCTGCGAGGTGGCGCAAGACCAGCCAGCACGCCATAAGCACGCCAAGACAGGCGAGGTAGAAGTTCACCCGGCCATCCAGCAGCCTGAAGCCGGCGATGGTGGCTCGCGAAGGCAAGGTCAGCCCGTCATCGCCGCCATATGCATAGAGCGCCTGCGCGAGGAAGAACGCCATCTGGCCAAACGCCAGCGTGATCATGATGAAAGCCACGCCCTTGGTGCGCAGCGACACCGCGCCGGAAAACAGCGCGAAAGCTGCCCCTGCTGCCAGCGCCACGGGCAGTGCTACAGCCACATCGCCGCGCCCCTCCACCAGCATGATGCCGGCGGCATAGGCCCCGATGCCCAGAAACGCCGCATGGCCGAATGAGACGAGGCCGCCGAGCCCCAGCACCAGATCAAGCGAAAGCGCTGCCAGCGCCATGATGGCCGCACGCGTCGCAAGCGACAGCCAGTAGCCTTGTGTGGCTTGCGGCAGCAGCCAGGGCAGCGCCACGGCAAGGCCGATCAGAGCCAGCGCCAGCCAGAGGTTGCGGCGCGAAACGCTCACGCCTTGCCCCTCACCGGAAACAGGCCAGCAGGCCGGAAGAACAGCACCACCGCCATCAGCATGTAGACCGACATGGAGGCCAGCGAGCCAGCGACGCCGCGCGCGGCGGAGGGGCTCATGAACAGGCGCAGCAGATCGACCGTGAAGGAGCGCCCGAGCGTATCAACAAGGCCGATGATCAATGCCGCGATGAATGCGCCGCGGATCGAGCCAATGCCGCCAATCACGATGACGACAAAGGCAAGGATCAGCACATTGTCGCCCATGCCGGGCTCGACTGAAAGGATCGGCGCGGCCATGGCCCCTGCAAAGCCCGCCAGCATCGCGCCCACTGCAAAGACGATCATGAACAGCCGGCGGATGTCGACACCCAGCGCCGAGACCATGGGCGCATTGGTCGCCCCGGCCCGCACCAGCATGCCCAGCTTCGTGCGCTCCACCATGAACCAGATGGCAAGCGCAACCATGAGTGCCGCTGCGATGATGGCGAGGCGATAAATGGGATATCGTACGGCATCGAACAGCACGATCGAGCCCGAAAGCACGTCCGGTGGCGGAACAGAGAGGGGAGCCGCGCCCCAGAGCATTTTCACGCCCTGATTGAGCAGCAGGATCAGCCCGAAAGTGGCGAGTACCTGATCAAGATGCGAACGCTCATAAAGATGGCGGAATATCAGCCATTCGAGCGCCAGCCCGATCACCAGCGCGGCGACCATGGCGAGCGCGATGCCGGGCAGAAACGCCCCTGTCCAGCCCACGAACATGGCCGCCAGATATGCCCCCAGCATGTACTGCACGCCGTGCGCGAGGTTGATGAAATCCATCACGCCGAACACCAGCGTCAGCCCTGCCGCCACGAGGAACAGCAGCAGGCCAAGCTGCAACCCGTTGAGGGTCTGCACAATGAAAAGGCTGAGGCTCATGGGCTTCGTTTACTCCCTCTCCCCGCCTGCGGGGAGAGGGCTGGGGTGAGGGGCATCCTCCAGCGCATTCCAAATCGTATCCAAGACGCTTTCCATTTCACTGAAAACCTGGAAATTCCAGAACCGCAGCACGCGATAGCCGGCGCATTGAAGGAAGTTGTCCCGCCGCTCATCGTGAGCGCTGTGCGAATGTTGACCGCCATCGATTTCAACGATCAGGCATTTCTCGCGACAACAGAAATCGGCAAAGTATGGACCGATTGGCTCCTGGCGAACAAATTTGTATCCGGCTAGTTGGCGGTTGCGTAACTTCGACCACATCAAGCGCTCCGGATCTGTCTGTTCGCGTCGTAGCCTTCGGGCGCGATCTGTCTTCTCAGATACGGCACTGCTCATGGTAAGAATTTCCACGATTTCGCAGGCCCCTCATCCTGTCCTTCGCCCCGCCTACGGGGAGAAGGGACGCTCCCCCGCGCTGCGCCTTAACTCCCTCTCCCCGCCGGCGGGGAG
>JBOFIL010000277.1:0-2760 GCA_051650165.1 Allobosea sp. | reverse complement strand
CAAGGAAGCTGCCGAGAAATTCGGCGACCAGTGCATTGTCGTCGCGATTGATGCCAAGCGCGTATCGAGTGAAGGCGAAGCCCCGCGTTGGGAGATATTCACCCATGGCGGGCGCAACGCCACGGGCATTGACGCGGTGGAGTTTGCGCGCCGCGTGGTTTCGCTGGGTGCAGGCGAGTTGCTGGTGACCTCGATGGACCGTGACGGCACCAAGATCGGCTATGACAACCAGCTCACCCGCATCATCGCCGACTCCGTCTCCGTGCCGGTGATTGCCTCTGGCGGCGTCGGCAATCTCGATCATCTGGTGGCGGGCGTTCGCGAAGGCCATGCCAGCGCCGTGCTCGCGGCCTCGATCTTCCATTTCGGGACTTACACCGTGCTTGAGGCCAAGCGCCATATGGCTTCGGCAGGCCTGGCCATGCGGCTGAGTTAAGGTGCTGCCGTGAGCAACTTCACCCTTGCCGATCTTGAGCGCATTGTGGCGCAGCGCGCTTTGGCCAGCCCGTCTGAGAGCTGGACAGCGAAGCTGCTGGCTGCCGGGCCTGAGAAGGCTGCCAAAAAGCTGGCGGAAGAGGCCATTGAATTGGCGCTCGCCACTGTCAGCGAAGAAGATGCCGCCGTGGTCGCTGAGAGCGCCGATCTGCTATATCATCTCATGGTGGTGCTGGCATCTCGCGGGCTGGCGCTCGACGATGTGATGGGCGAGCTTCAGCGCCGCACCTCGCAATCGGGTCTTGCGGAAAAGGCCTCCCGTCCATCATCATGACAAGCCAGTGACAGGCGGCAGATACGGGACTTGAAGCGTGAACGAACATAATGTTCCGCCAGATGGCGACCTCTCTCCTTATCGTGCCTTTTCGCGCGATGAGTGGGCAAGGCTGCGCGCCGATACGCCGCTGACATTGACATCAGAGGACATCGAGAAGCTGCAATCATTGAATGATCCGATCTCGATCGATGAGATCATCGCGATCTATCTGCCGCTCTCGCGCCTGCTCTCGCTTTATGTTGCGGCCACGCAAGGCCTGTTCAAGGCAACACAGCGCTTCCTGCTGGCCGAGCGCGAGGTGAAGGTGCCGTATATAATCGGCGTCGCGGGCTCTGTGGCTGTCGGTAAATCCACCTCCGCCCGCGTGTTGAAGGCGTTGCTCTCGCGCTGGCCCAACACGCCGAAAGTGGAACTTGTCACGACAGATGGCTTCCTCCTGCCCAACGCCGAGCTGGAAAAGCGCGGCCTGATGGAGCGCAAGGGCTTCCCTGAGAGCTATGATACGCAAGGCCTGCTGCGGTTTTTGTCACAGGTGAAGGCTGGACGGGCCTCAGCGAAAGCCCCTGTCTATTCGCACCTCACCTACGATGTGATTGAGGGCGAGCATGTCTCGGTTGAGCGGCCGGATATTCTCATCCTTGAGGGGCTGAATGTGCTTCAGCCTGGCCGCCTGCCGCGCGATGGCGCGGCGATCCCGTTTGTCTCGGATTTCTTCGATTTCTCGATCTATCTCGATGCTGATGAGGATGATCTGCATCGCTGGTATGTCAATCGCTTCATGACATTGCGCCAGACCGCTTTCCGCGATCCGCGTTCCTACTTCACCAAATATGCCGAGATTTCCGATGCAGAGGCGCTGCAGCTGGCCGAGCGGCTGTGGTCACGCATCAACCTGCCGAATTTGCGCGAGAACATCATCCCCACGCGCCAGCGCGCCGGGCTGATCCTGACCAAGGGCCCAAGCCACCGCATCCAGCGCGTGGACCTGCGCCGGCTGTGATACGGCCTGCATGAGTGCCTCATTATGAGCGCTTATCTTGCCATGGCGCTCGCGGCGTTTCTGGCCGCCACGCTGATCCCGGCGCAATCCGAAATCGTGTTCGCGGGATTATTGGCAGCGAAAGCAGCTGACCCGATCGCGCTGTTCGTTGTCGCCAGTCTCGCCAATACGGCGGGCTCGGTGGTCAACTGGTTTCTGGGCCGCTTGATTGCCGATCATGGTGTGGAGCGCTTGCCGGCGCGTCTTCAGCCTGAACCGAAGCGGCTTGAGCAGGCGCGAGGCATGTTCGCGCGCCATGGCTGGCTGGCTTTGCTGCTGAGCTGGGTGCCGATCATCGGCGATCCGCTGACCTTGGTGGCAGGGCTGATGCGCTATCCGCTCTGGCGGTTCTGTCTCATCGTGCTCATCGCCAAGGCCGGGCGCTACGGGGTTCTATGGGCAGGGATGGTGGCGGCAAGCTGAACAGCGGTTGCGCGCTTGGGCTTGCCCGGTTACTCCCGCTTTCAACTGATCCACTCACCATCCTGAAGGAGAGACCCCATGTCCATCACCCGCATCGGCGTCGGCGCGCGCATGTCCAAGGCCGTTGTTCACGGCAATACGGTCTATCTGGCCGGCCAGGTAGCGGACAAGGCCGCCGGCAAGAGCGTCGGCGAGCAGACCGCCGAAATCCTCGGCATCATCGATGCGTTGCTGGCTCAGGCCGGCACTGACAAAACCAAGCTCTTGTCCGCCAATATCTGGCTTTCCGACATCTCTACATTCGCTCAGATGAACGAGAAGTGGGATGCGTGGGTTTCGCAGGGCAACACGCCCGCCCGCGCAACGGTGGAGGCCAAGCTCGCCGCCCCGCAATACACGGTCGAGATCGCGGTCATCGCTGCGAAGTGATGCCCCTCTCGTCATTGCGAGGAAGGCAGGGCCTGACGCGGCAATCCATCTTGTTTGAGTAGCAAACTGGATTGCTTCGTCGCTTACGCTTCTCGCA
>JBOFIL010000276.1:0-7067 GCA_051650165.1 Allobosea sp. | reverse complement strand
GCGGCGCTCTCGACCAGCGCGCGCTTCATGTAGCCTTCTTCGACAGCCGCAACAGCGCCGCCCATCGCATCGATACGGGCGAGTTCTTCGCGGGCGGCAGCCTTCAGCTCCGCCACCTTCGCCGCGATGACGGTGGAGCCATCAAAAATATCCTCATGATCCAGCAGGTCCGTCTCATAGGCCAGCACCTGCTGCATCCTCAGCGACCATTGCTGATCCCATGGCCGAGGCAGACCGAGTGCCTCATTCCAGGCCGGCAACTGTACGGCACGGGCGCGGGCCCCCTTGGAGAGGGTCACCGCCAGCATCTCGATGAGAATGCGGGTGACGTTGTTCTCCGGCTGGCTCTCGGTGAGGCCCAGCGAATTGACCTGCACGCCATAGCGGAAGCGGCGATGGCGCTCTTGGCGGATGCCATAGCGCTCCGCGGTGATTTCATCCCAGAGCTGCGTGAAGGCGCGCATCTTGCAGATTTCGGTGACGAAGCGCAGGCCGGCATTCACGAAGAAGGAAATCCGCCCGACAATCTCGGGGAAGGCCTCATCCGATACCTCCGGCCTTGCGCGGATGCTGTCGAGCAGGGCAACAGCTGTGGCAAGCGCAAAGGCCAGCTCCTGCACCGGCGTCGCGCCGGCCTCCTGCAAATGATAGGAACAGACATTGGTGGGGTTCCATTTCGGCAGCTCTTGCCCGCAGAACACCACGATGTCCGTCACCAATCGCAGCGATGGCGCGGGCGGGAACACATAAGTCCCGCGCGAGAGATATTCCTTGATGATGTCGTTCTGCGTCGTGCCCTGAAGCGTGGCACGGCTCGCGCCCTGCTCCTCGGCGGCGGCGATGTAGAGCGCCAGCAGCCAGGGGGCGGTGGCGTTGATTGTCATCGAGGTGTTCATCTGCGCGATCGGAATGCCATCGAACAAAGCGCGCATATCGCCCAGATGCGCGATGGGCACGCCCACCTTGCCGACCTCGCCGCGCGCCAGGATATGGTCCGGGTCATAGCCTGTCTGGGTTGGCAGATCGAAGGCGATGGAGAGACCGGTCTGTCCCTTGGCAAGGTTGCCGCGATAGAGCTTGTTCGACTCAGCCGCCGTGGAATGGCCCGCATAGGTGCGGAAGATCCAGGGTTTGTCGGGCGCTGGGTTGTCTGGCGATGCCTTGTCGCTTCTGGTCCGGCTCATAATGTGATCCCGCCCCGCAGTTCAATAAATGTTGCAGTGCGGCAATGATAGCGAGGCCTGCGCGGCTTGTCGCTTGCCTCTTTTGGCGGAGAGGCAGCAGATCAGCGCGCAGCTGGTTTCTAGAAAAACCGTTTCATGAAGGTGCAGAACAGCAGGAACAGGGCTGAGCCGAAGCCGAGCGTGCCGATGAAGAAATACAGATAATTGTGCTGAAACGGCAGACCGGCATAACGCCACGAGAAATAGGTCAACAGCGCGCCGATTGCGAGGAGCACGGCATTGAACGGAATTCCGAAGGACAGATCCTGCATCAGCGCATCCGCGAGCCAGCCGGTGGCGATGGCGAGTGAAAACGCGATGGCCGCAAGAAACCAGAATGCCGTTGATGACATATAAGGAATGCCAAGGAAGCCAAGCACCGTGTCAACCATGCGAGCCTCCTGTTCGTGCGCTATCCTGTCAGCCAAGCCTGACCCGTCGATGACAATAGGGCAAGGGACATAAAGGAAGCGTTGCTGAAAAACGCAGATCCTCTGGACGCACATGGTGCGATGCAGCATTATCCGCAAGTCGCATGGCGCAGTGCAAAAAGCCGCTGCATCTTGGTGCCATGCGTTCGTGAGTACATGCTCATCACGCCCGATAGTTTGTTCGGCCGAAGGGGAGAGACAGCCATGTCAGGCAAGACGCTGTACCAGATGAGCGAAATTCCGCCGCTGGGCCATGTGCCGGCGCAGATGCTGGCCTGGGCCATCAGGCGTGAGCGCCATGGGCCGCCGGAAGACTCGATGCAGATCGAGGAATTGCCGACATGGAGCATCGGCGATGATGAGGTGCTGGTGCTCGTGATGGCCGCGGGGGTGAACTACAATGGCGTCTGGGCCGGGCTTGGCCAGCCGATCTCGCCGTTTGATGTGCACAAGCAGCCATTCCATGTCGCCGGCTCGGATGCCTCGGGGGTGGTCTGGGCTGTCGGCGCGAAGGTCAAGCGCTGGAAGGTGGGCGATGCCGTGATCGTGCATTGCAACCAGGATGATGGCGATGACGAGGAGTGCAATGGCGGCGATCCGATGTTCTCGGCCAGCCAGCGCATCTGGGGCTATGAGACGCCGGATGGCTCGTTCGGCCAGTTCTGCCGCGTACAATCGCGCCAGCTCATGGAAAAGCCGGCGCATCTGACCTGGGAGGAGGCCGCCTGTTACACGCTGACGCTGGCCACCGCTTACCGCATGCTGTTCGGCCATGCGCCGCACACGTTGAAGCCCGGCGACAATGTGCTGATCTGGGGCGCATCCGGCGGGCTCGGCGTGTTTGGGGTGCAGCTTGTGGCGGCCTCAGGAGCGAACCCCATCGGCATCATCTCGGATGAGTCCAAGCGCGATTATGTGCTGGGGCTTGGCGCCAAGGGCGTGATCAACCGCAAGGATTTTAACTGCTGGGGCCAGATGCCCACCGTCAACACACCCGAATACAATGACTGGGTGAAGGAGGCGCGCAAGTTCGGCAAGGCGATCTGGGACATCACCGGCAAAAAGGATGTCGATATTGTTTTCGAGCATCCGGGCGAATCCACCTTCCCGGTCTCGTGCCTCGTCGCCAAGCGTGGCGGCATGATCGTGTTCTGCGCCGGCACCACCGGCTTCAACATCACCTTCGATGCGCGCTATGTCTGGATGCGGCAAAAGCGCGTGCAGGGCTCGCATTTCGCCCATCTCAAGCAGGCCTCTGCCGCCAACCAGTTTGTCATCGACCGTCGCATCGACCCTTGCATGAGTGAGGTGTTTCCCTGGGAGAAAATCCCCGCTGCGCACACCAAGATGTGGAAGAACCAGCACCCACCCGGCAACATGGCCTGCCTCGTGATGAGCCCTCGTCCGGGCCTCAAGACGCTGGAAGATGTGATCGAGGCGGGGGGGTGGTCTAAATTAAAATATTGATATTAAAGACTTAATCACAATTATTGACTTAAGATAATTATTATTGTCTTATTTTTAGATGGCTAGTTGGGGATTCTATGGACGCCGCGAGGAGATTGCCGAGATCGAAAAGATCATCGGCAGAGGGCAGTTTTTCTTTGCATCCATCTCAGGGCGGCGACGCATCGGGAAAACATCGCTGATTCAGGAGGTTTTGCGCAGGAAGAATGATCGTGCACTTTATGTCCAAATCCCAGACAGCGACGAACGCGGCATCATACAGGTTTTTGAGGATTCTGTCGAAGATAGATACGAGGACCAGGACCTAGCCAGAGAGATCTGTAAGAGTTTTGGCGATATTGCAGACGTTCTAGAAGTAATGTGGGGATCTGATGTTATTACAATAATAGACGAATTTCAGTATTTTTATAGATCGTCCCTGAGTGAATTTCAGAGTCGCCTGCAGGCTGTTGTTGATAGAGTTAGAGGACAAAAATTATCTACAGGAGGTCTTTTTGCACTTGGTTCTATCCATACTGAGATGACAGCCATTCTTGAAGATAAGGATGCGCCACTTTTCAACCGTGTGACTGATCGTATATCACTCAAGCATTGGGACGCAGAAACACTGTTTGAAATGTTCAGGGCGCACGATATTCATTCTCCCAGTCAGCGTCTGTTTTTCTGGTCCATTTTTGAAGGAGTTCCCAAGTTTTACCGGGATTGTTTCGATCAGCGTGTTCTTGTTCCCTTCGCTAATGAAGAACAAGATCGTCGCTTTGTATTGCGTAGGATGTTTTTCGAAGGCTCAAGCCCACTGAAGGACGAAGCAGACAACTGGTTTTTACGTGAGCTTCGCGGTCGTTATGACAGCGTTCTGACACTTCTGGCGCGATCAGGCCCGATTGGGCATGGCGCATTGAAGGCAGAGTATGGACGAACAGGCGAGGGTGGAGAAAAGCAGCTTGGTGGCTACTTGCAGGCGCTGATCGAAAAATATGCAATGGTTGCGAGAATAAAGCCCATCTTTTCCGGCAACAAACAACGCAATGCTAGGTATGTAATCACAGACAACTTCCTTCAGGCTTGGTTGACCTCGCTCCTGCGCAATGTGCGTTTGGCCCGCATACGTCCGATGGACGAGGCGGTGGCAAAAGCTGATGTTTCCCTAATGGTCAATGAGGGGCTTGCATTTGAAAAATTTGTCAAACAGGTTATTGAGGAATGCTCAAGAAAGGGAGTTGGCGATTTTTCCCTCACCGAAATAGTCGCAGGATACTGGGATAAGCCCGAAACGAATAGTGATGAACAAAAGTCCATTGAAATTGATTTGATTGCTATAAACGAAACCGACCGTATCGTTCGATTTGGTTCGTGCAAGAGATCAGAATCGAAGCATACCAGTGAAGCATTAGCCAAATTTGAACGTCATATCGCACGATTTTTGCAAACGGGTGTTGGCAAACGTTTTCACGGCTGGACGCATGAAAAAGCACTCTATTCACCTGAATTTACGATTGTATCCAAAATCAAGCACTCACAGAATGGCTACATCGCCGTGGACATGTTGGATTTTGAAAAGTGGCTTTTCAGGCCATGAAGGTAGAAGCTAAGCTGATGTGCGCCTACAATCGCTTCACGTGACGCGATAGCCTTTGCAGGCCCTCATGCGTCTGGTGCCAGAGGACAAGCTAGCCCAAATCACCTAGAGCAGCTTCATGTCTTCGCCGCTGCTGCTTCGCCTTGCGCCCATCCTGTTCGTGCTGATCTGGTCTACCGGCTGGGTGGTGGCGGGCCTGGCTGCGCCTTATGCCGATCCGCTGACGTTTCTCTCTGTGCGCTATGCAGTCGCGGCGGTGGCGATGGCGGGCATCGCGCTGGCGTTGAAGGCTGCATGGCCGCTGAGCCGGGCTGATTATGGCCATGCGCTCGTGTCCGGCGTGTTGCTACACGCGATCTATCTTGGCGGTGTGTGGTGGGCGGTGCGCCATGGCCTGCCAGCGGGCATTTCCGGCCTGATCGCAGCGCTGCAACCCATCCTCACCGCGCTGCTCGCGCCGGCGCTATTGGCTGAGCGCATCAGCACGCGGCAATGGGCCGGGGTTGGCCTGGGTTTCCTCGGAATCGCGCTGGTGCTTCAGCCCAAGCTTGCGGGCGTGGCACCCGGCGTAATGGGCGCGGTGCTGCTGCCCATTCTCGTCAATATTGTCTCAATGATCTCGGTGACCGCCGGCACGTTTTACCAGAAGCGCTTCATCGCCACGGGTGATCTGCGCACGGTGACGACGCTGCAATATGTCGGTGCATTGCTGGTGACATTGCCGGTCGCCTACCTGCTGGAGCCGATGGTGATCCAGTGGAATGGCACGATGGTTTTCGTGCTGGCCTGGTCGGTGCTGGCGCTCTCGCTGGGCGCGATCGGGCTCTATCTCATGCTGATCCGCAAGGGCGAGGTCTCGCGCGCCGCCACGCTGATCTATCTCATTCCGCCCACCGTTGCCGTGCAGGCATGGCTATTCTTCGGCGAGACGCTCGGGGCTATCCAGCTCATCGGCATGGCCGTGACTGTGGCAGGGGTCGCGCTGGCGACGCGCAGATAGAGCCTGTCGTGGCGCTCGCGACACGGAAGTAGGGGAGCATCCGCTGCGTGACGCCCATCACCGCCTCTGCGCCGAAAGGGTGATTGGCGAGGCTGGCATAGCTTCTGTATGCTGCAATGCAATACGGGAGGATTTGCCAGATGGTTGCAGCGTTGAAAAGCCTTGGCGGCGAGACGGATTTGGATGGCGCAGGGCTCATCGCTGCTGCAATGCCGGCGCTCGATGCCATCGCGGCCAAGGCGCGCGCGGCTGTGTCTGCGCATGTGGTCGCCAATGGCAAGATTGATGCAGCCCGGCTCGATCAGCATCAGCATGTCGCCCATGGCCTTGCTTGGCTGCAAACCAGCATCGAGGCCGTGCGCCAGCTTGGGAACCATGGCGAGCGGCTGAGGCTTGAGGGCCGTTATCATGAGATGGATGATCTCTTGATCCGCATCGGCGCCGGCGAATATGCCCAGCAGATCCTCGGCGGCGTCGCCATGAGCCAGACCGAGTTCGTGCGGCTGGCCGATTTCGGGCTTGATGCGAAGTCCTTCTCAGTGCCCGCGCTTGAGGTATTGATCGCTGGTGGCAACACGCCTGCGCACCGCGCGAGATTGATGGAGCTGATCGGGCACGCACAGGGTGCTGCCACGATTGGCGAGGCTGGGCTTGATGAGACGCTTGAGGCCATCCGCTCCGAGATGCAGCGCTTTGTGGCGGCAGAGGTCGCGCCCCATGCCCATGGCTGGCATTCGCGCAATGAATACATCCCCATGGCGGTGGTGGAGAAGATGGCCGGGCTCGGCGTGTTCGGCCTCACCATTCCGGAAGAATATGGCGGCATGGGCCTCTCCAAGGTGGCGATGTGCGTGGTCTCTGAAGAGCTTTCTCGCGGCTACATCGGCGTTGGCTCGCTTGGAACGCGCTCCGAGATTGCCGCCGAGCTGATCCTGTGCGGCGGCACGGATGAGCAGAAGCAGCGCTGGCTGCCCGGCATTGCGGCGGGCGAGATATTGCCCACAGCTGTCTTCACAGAGCCCAACACAGGGTCAGATCTGGCCAGCTTGCGCACCCGCGCGGTGAGGGAAGATGATGTGTGGAAGGTCTCTGGCAACAAGACCTGGATCACGCATCCCGTGCGCGCCGACATCATGACCATGCTGGTCCGTACGGACCCCGATGCGCCCGGCTATCGCGGCCTGTCGCTGCTGGTGGCGGAGAAGCCGCGTGGCACCGACGAGAACCCGTTTCCGGTGGATGGTCTTACAGGTGGCGAGATCGAGGTGCTCGGTTATCGTGGCATGAAGGAATATGAGCTGGCATTTGATGGCTTCGAGGTGCCAGGCGGCAATCTGCTCGGCGACATCGAGGGGCATGGCTTCAAG
>JBOFIL010000275.1:0-2617 GCA_051650165.1 Allobosea sp. | reverse complement strand
CATTGATGGCGAGCCGATCGAGCGCGAGCTGGCGCTGATCAAGGTTGTCGGCAAGGGCGACAGCCGTGTCGAGGCGCTGCGTCTGGCCGCGGCCTTTGGTGCGCGGACGGTGGACGCAACGCTGGAGAGCTTCGTGTTCGAGATGACCGGCACCACGGATGAGGTCGAGCGCTTCATCAAGGTCATGACTGTGGTCGGGCTGGCCGAGGTCTCGCGCACCGGCATCGCGGCGATGAGCCGTGGCCCGGCGAGCATGTGAGGCGAGAGTGGACCTCAATCTTCTCGCCATGGCGCTCGCTGTCGCAGGTTTTGGCTGCTTCCTGTGGCCGATCATCAAGCGCGTCTCTGGCCGCGCACCTGCCGAGGAGCGGGCCGATGGCATGAGCGCGATGCGCACGCCGCTCTGGTGGGCGGGGTTCTTGCTCACCGTGCTGGCGCTTCTGATGCAGCGCCTTGCAGCAGGTGGGTGATAGGATTCGATACAGGTGGGTTGTGCGAAGCCCGCGTTCTTTCTAGAAGCCCCGCGAAAGCTTCTTCACGACCGTTTCTTTCAACGCCGGCCTTCGCCGGGCAACAAAGCAAAAAGGGACAACGCCGATGCGCGTTTATTATGACCGCGATGCGGACATCAATCTGATCAAGGGCAAGAAGGTCTGCATCGTGGGCTATGGCTCACAGGGCCACGCCCACGCGCTGAACCTGAAGGATTCCGGCGTCAAGGATGTGCGCATTGCGCTGAAGGAAGGCTCAGCCACGCGGAAGAAGGCAGAAGCTGCCGGCTTCACCTGCATGACACCCGCCGAGGCCGCCAAATGGGCCGATGTGATGATGATGCTCACACCTGATGAGCTTCAGGGCGACATCTACCGCGACGATCTCGTTGGCAACATGAAGCAGGGCGCGGCGCTTGTTTTCGCGCACGGCCTCAATGTGCATTTCAACCTGATCGAGCCGCGCAAGGATCTCGATGTGTTCATGGTCGCGCCCAAGGGCCCCGGCCACACGGTGCGCTCGGAGTATCAGCGCGGCGGCGGCGTGCCGACGCTGATCGCCATCCATCAGGATGCCTCCGGCAATGCGCATGATCTGGCGCTCTCCTACGCTTCCGCCAATGGCGGCGGCCGCGCCGGCATCATCGAGACAAGCTTCAAGGAAGAGTGCGAGACCGATCTGTTCGGCGAGCAGGTTGTGCTGTGCGGCGGCCTGGTCGAGCTGATCAAGGCCGGTTACGAGACTCTGGTCGAGGCGGGCTATGCGCCGGAAATGGCCTATTTCGAGTGCCTGCACGAGACCAAGCTGATCGTTGACCTCATCTATGAGGGCGGCATCGCCAACATGAACTACTCGATCTCCAACACCGCCGAATATGGCGAGTATGTCACTGGCCCCCGCATCATCACCGCCGAGACCAAGGCCGAGATGAAGCGCGTGCTCACCGACATCCAGTCCGGCAAGTTCACACGCGACTGGATGCTGGAAAACAAGGTCAACCAGACCTCGTTCAAGGCCACCCGTGCTCGCAACGCTGCCCACCCGATCGAGGAAGTCGACGCAAAGCTGCGTGACATGATGCCCTGGATCAAGGCCAAGGCGCTGGTCGACAAGAGCAAGAACTGATCGGGTGTGATCGTCATGGTCGGGCTTGTCCCGACCATCCACGTCTTTCTTGAAGGTCGTAAAACCGTGGATGCTCGGCACAAGGCCGAGCATGACGGAGAAGTTATCGCGGCGGGATCGAATATGTCCCCGTCGCGTGCGCCACCAGCATATCCGAGCCATCGCGTCGGATGCTCACTTCGCCAACCGCCAGCCTTTTGCCGAGCTTGAGCAGCCGGCAAGTGCCGATCAGATCGCCAGGTTCAGGCTTGTTGAGAAAATTGATCGAGAGGTTGGTGGTCACCGCCAGCCCCACAGGACCAATCGAGGCCAGCACGGCCACATACATCGCCAGATCAGCCAGCGCGAACATGGATGGGCCGGAGATGGTGCCGCCCGGGCGCAAGTGCCGCTCCTGATAGTGCAATCGCAATATTGCGCGGCCATGGCCGGCGCTCTCTACAGAGTAGCTCTTCCCGCCATGGTGGATTTGCGGGAAATCCCGTTCCAGGAAGGCTTCAAGCTCAGCGACATTCATCAGGGCAGGGGCATCAGGCATGGCTGTGTCCATTGGTGCAATATCCTCTTGCAGCATGGGCCGTCTCGCCAGACAATACCTCCAAAGACATGAGCCCCCATAGCGAGTGCTGCATCATGACTGCCCATCAGCCCGTTGCTCCAGTTTTGCTGCGCCATGATGCGGCTGGCGTTGCAACGCTGACGCTCAACCGCCCGGATGCGCGCCATGCACTCTCGGAAGGCCTGATCGCCGCGCTCTCTGCCGAACTTGATGCCATCACTTTGGATGAGAGCGTGCGATGCGTCATCCTCGCGAGCCAAGGCCCGGTGTTTTGTGCAGGGCATGATCTGAAGGAAATGACCGGCTATCGCAGCCAGGCGGACAGGGGCAGGGCGGATTTCACCCGCGTGTTCACCGCCTGCTCGGCAATGATGCAGAGGATCGTGACACTACCCAAGCCAGTGATCGCGGCGGTGGAAGGGCTGGCGACTGCCGCAGGGT
>JBOFIL010000274.1:0-3702 GCA_051650165.1 Allobosea sp. | reverse complement strand
CATGATCATTCGCGCCGGCCTCGTTGAGGCCATTGGCAACACGCCGCTGATCCGGTTGGCACGCGCCAGCGCCATGACAGGCTGCGAGATTCTGGGCAAGGCAGAGTTCATGAACCCCGGCGGCTCGGTGAAGGATCGCGCCGCGCTCGCCATCATCCGCGATGCGGAAGCGAAGGGGCTAATCCGCCAAGGCGGCGTCATCGTCGAAGGCACGGCCGGCAACACCGGCATTGGCCTGGCGCTTGTCGGCAATGCACTGGGCTATCGCTCGGTGATCGTCATCCCCGAGACGCAGAGCCAGGAAAAAAAGGATATGCTGCGCCAATGCGGCGCGGAGCTGGTGGAGGTGCCGGCGGTTCCGTATTCGAACCCTAACAACTACGTGAAAGTTTCGGGCCGCCTCGCGGAGCGGCTGAGCAAGTCAGAGCCAAACGGTGCATTCTGGGCCAACCAGTTCGACAATACCGCCAACATGCACGGCCATGAGCTGACCACTGGCCCGGAAATCATGGCGCAGACCTCTGGCAAGGTGGATGGCTTCATCTGCGCGGTCGGCACAGGTGGCACGCTCGCCGGCACTGCCAAGGCGCTCCGGGCAGCCAAACCCTCCATCACCATCGGCCTTGCCGATCCGATGGGCGCAGCGCTCTACAGCCATTACACAAGCGGCGTGCTGAAAGCCGAAGGCTCCTCCATGACAGAGGGCATCGGCCAGGGGCGCATCACCGCCAACATCGCTGACTTCCGCCCGGATGTTGCCTTCCAAATCCCGGATGAGGAGGCGATCCCCTTCACCTTCGATCTGCTCGAACATGAAGGGCTCTGCCTTGGTGGCTCATCGGGCATGAATGTGGCGGGTGCGATCCGGCTGGCGAAGCATCTCGGCCCCGACCACACGATCGTGACCATCCTGTGCGATGGCGGCACACGCTATGCCTCGAAGCTCTACAACCCGGCATTCCTCAAGGCGCGCGGCCTCAAGGTACCAGCCTGGCTGGAGCGCAAAAGCAAGCTTGATCCGGGATTGGTGAAGGTCTGAGAGAGGCGTTACGCACCAAAAGGGCGCATATTGGCGCGTGCCTACCCGCGCAGGGCCTTATCGGCCATGGCGATGACGCGCGCCTTGTGCATCGCCTCGCGGCGCGTGGTGTCATCGAACAGACGCCGGCTTTCATTGATCATGTTGGCCGAGGTCGACATGCCGAACTGGTTCAGCAGCAGGCCGATCATTGTGCCCCAGCTGAGGTTTGCTGCGCGCGCGATGAGCACAAAACTCTCCAGCGTATCCTGCTTGTAGGCGCGCAAGACAACGCGGTGACGGGTCTGCGACTCCATCGCAATAACCGCCAGCGCCTCCTCGATCTTGCCTTCCCCCAGATACCCGGCAACCAGCGCGTCGGCATCGCGTGCAGGATGTGTGCTTTTTGAGCGGCTGTCCCAGCCTTGCATCATGGCGCTGCCAAGGTCGCTGTGCCGGTCGATCGCAATGAACAGTCCAGGATGGCCGAAGGCCGAGTCGATAATGGACGCCTTGGTCGCATGGTCGAGATTTGTGCCGGGATTGTCGATGAGCACAACCATGACATTGGGAACATCGCGCGCGACAATCGCCTCGCTTAGCTTCGGCGTGACAATTCGCCGCGAGGCCAGCGCTTTCAGATGGGCTTCACCCTTGCGCCTTGCCAGATCAATCAGCTGCGGCTCACCCAGACGTGGCGATTGACGCAGCACCGGCCCAGAAACCTCGATGGCCTCATCCTCTGCCAATGATCCGATCAGGCGGGGCGGAGCCTTCATCAGAGGCGCAAAACGTTCGGCCAGCAAAACCTTGTCGTCGAGGGCGCTATCGCGAATAATTTCCATGAACACGACATCGAACATGGCGATTTCGCCATCTTCGAGGCGTTCAGCCATGGCGGCAAAACGTTCGGAGAACGCGCTGATGACAGCCCTCGCACCGGCATTTGCCGGCACGTCCACCAACTCGGCAAGTCGGTTCAAGGCTGGGTTGGCTGCGGCGCGAGTCATCTGCCCTCTTCGTCCGACCGAATTCGTCGGAGCCGTCAAAATGGCGCACAAGCCTTTATAATACCTCAATGAAACACTGCAAAATTCATTTTGCCCGCAACAGTTGCATCCGTGTGCAATATGTAACCTTTTACTTAAGTCATCAGGCGATACTGCACATCTTGCCATTCCCTGACGCAAAGGCCCGCCGCGCTGGACCCGATCCTTGCCATTCGCAGCCAGATGCTCGCCAGCTTGATGGCGGCACTGGAGATCAACCCCATAAAGGGGATTGATGGCGCGCGCGCACAAACCCTGAGCGGACAACTCACCCGGCTGGACGCCGACGGAAGCGCAGAGCTGACCACTGCTGGCAGAACTGTCTCGCTATCAATCCAGCCTGAGGCATTGGCGCGTGCGCAAGCAGCGCTTGGCTCGCACATCACCCTCAAGATCGAGGCGCAGTCGCAATCTGGCCTCATCCAGGCGCGCATCATTGATGTGGGAGAAAGTGCGGGGCAAGGAGCAGCCGCAACACGTGCCCAAGCCGCGCAATCAAGCAGCGGTGCATCACAGGTGGGCGCGGGCCCGCCACAAGGCCTGCAAGATAGTATTGCCCCGGCGGCCAGAATGGCGCTTGCACAGAGCGTCGCCCGCGCCAGCGCCAACCAGACGCCGCTTGGGCCACTCTATGCCAGCCTTGAGGGCATTGCCGCGTCGGATGTGCTCGCCAGCCTGCCGGCCTCGGCGCAGCGCGCTGTGGCGCGGGCGCTTGATCTGAGGCTTGATGCTGACACTCTGAACCAGGAACACGCCAGGGCTGGATCTGCGCTTGGTGAGGCTGTCGCGCGCTCCGGGCTTGGCCATGAGGCGCGGCTGGCGAGCGCCTTGCCGCAACAGGCAGGCCTTGCAGCGGCAGACCTGAAATCAGCCCTCACACAGTTGATCAGCTCACTCGCTGCGCTCACACAAACGCCGGAGGATGCGCAGACATCACGCTCATACCCGCCACCAAACTCCGGCAACTCGGATGCCAACCTGCCGACCAGCATCCCGCCGCATCGCGATGCTGCCCCGCGCGGCCAGGCACCGCTGGAATCAAACATGGCGCTTGCCAGTGCCGATACCAAGGAAATTGCCGCCACGCTGGCGCGTCAGGCCGAAGGGGCGCTGGACAGGGTGAGGCTGTTGCAGGCTGCCTCGCTGCCGGAAGCAAAGGCCTTCATCGATCCCGCCGCCCAGCCGCCTCAACGCTGGCATCTCGAACTGCCAATGATGCTGCCAGATGGGCGCACGCAAATTCTGCCCCTGCGCATCGAGCGTGAAGCCGCACGCCGCAACGCAGCAGGGCAGGATGGCGCGACCTGGCGCGTACGCTTTGCGCTGGATGGTGAACCCTTGGGAGCCGTCGCTGCCATCGTGACATGGCGGATGCGCCAGATCAGCGTCAGCATTTTTGCCGAGCGCGAGGACACACGCAGCATCTTGCGGGCCGAGGCGGCTGCCTTGCGCCACAATCTCGATCATGCCGGGGTCGATGACATCGAGATCGACATTGCCTCTGGCCGCCCGGTGGAGCCAAAGCCCCTGCCCGGTCGCTTGCTGGACCGCGTGACATGAGCGGCGTGAAACCTCGCCAGCAGGTTGCGATCGCGCTCGAATATGACGGGCAGGCCGCGCCGCGCGTCACCGCCA
>JBOFIL010000273.1:0-3380 GCA_051650165.1 Allobosea sp. | reverse complement strand
CACGCCTTTGAAGGCCGCGCCGAGCGGGGTTGAGCCCACCTCGCCTGAGGCACGCGCCGCGCTGCAGCGCGTGATCGACGACAATTATGACTGGTTCAAGATGCTGGTGCGCACAAGGCGCAACCTCTCCGAGGCGGAGGCAGTGAGCCTTGCCGATGGCCGTGTCCATACGGGCCGTCAGGGCCTGCCGCTCAAGCTTGTCGACAAGATCGGTGACGAGAACGATGCGCTGGATTGGCTCGCATCCGAGAAGAAAATCGATCGCAAGCTGCCAATCCGGGACTGGAAGCCCCGCAATGAAAGCGACCCGCTGGGTGCCTTCGGCGTGTCCGGCCAGGTGGCGCGCCTCATGGGCCTGCCAGTGCTTGCCGGCATTTTCGATCAGCTCGCAGACAGCCATGTGAGAATGCGGCTTGATGCACCCTTGGCGCTCTGGCAGCCGCCGCAGGATTGAGTGTGATATTATTTTGAGTTACTGCAATAACTTAGGCGCGTTTCCGGGGGATATGCGCCACAGATTGAAAGACTGACGGAAAGGTTTGGGGGATGATTAAATCAGAGCTGGTCCAGCGCATCTCCGCGCGGAACCGCCACCTCTATCAGCGCGATGTCGAGAACATCGTCAACGCCATTCTCGATGAGATTGTCGATGCGTTGTCACGCGGGGACCGGGTGGAGCTGCGTGGCTTTGGTGCCTTCTCGACCAAGACGCGCGATGCCCGCACCGGGCGCAATCCGCGCACGGGCGAATCCGTGCCGGTCGACAGCAAGGCTGTGCCCGTGTTCAAGACCGGCAAGGAACTCCGGCTCAGGCTCGCCAAGGCTGCGCGCGAAGCTTGAAAGCAGATCCGTCAGCGCCAACCGGGGCTGACTCAATCCGGCCTGACCAAGGAGGCGGAAAGTGAGAGCATTGCTCAAGGCTCTGTTCATCGTGCCGCTGGCGCTTGGCATCATCCTGTTTGCCGTTGCAAACCGGCAGGTGGTGCGGCTTTCGCTTGATCCGCTGAGCCGCGACGCGCCGCAATACACATTCGACGCGCCATTGTTTGCCGTGATCATGACCGCGCTCGCTGTCGGCATTCTGGTCGGCGGCTTTGCGACATGGCTCGCACAATCCAAACACCGCAAGGCCAAGCGCCAGCTTGCCAAGGAGGCTGAAAGGCTGCGCACCGAGGCCGAGGCATTGCGCGCCATGTCTCGCGATGCGACAGCGCTTGCCACCCTGCCGGCCCGCAATGGCTGATGGCTGATGCGCCTGGTCACCGCCCACGAAATCGACGCAGCGCTGAACCCTCCACGCCTTGCTGACGCGCTTGCTGCCGCTTTTCGCGGCTCACTCACCGCACCCAAGCGCCATCACCATGCCATTCCGCGCGCCGGAGGCGATGCGACGCTCCTGTTGATGCCAGCCTGGTCAGCCCAATCTCCTGATGGCGCGACTGAGGCCATGATGGGCGTCAAGGTGGTCACGGTGTTCCCGGACAATTCATCGCGCGTGCTCCCGAGCGTGCTTGGCAGCTATATCCTCATGGATGGCAGCAGCGGCCAGCCTTTGGCGGTGCTGGACGGCGCGCGCCTGACATTGTGGCGCACTGCGGCAGCCTCCGCGCTTGCTGCAAGGCATCTCGCTCGCCCTGATCGGCGGCGCATGCTGATGGTGGGGGCCGGCGCGCTTTGCCCTTTCATGATCCGCGCGCATGCAGCAGAGGCAAGGCTCACCGACATCGCGATCTGGAACCAGAGGCCGGCCCGTGCCGAGGCGCAAGTTGCTGCGCTTGCCGGCGAAGGGCTGCCGGTGCGGCTAGCAGGCTCGCTTGAGGAGGAGGCGCGCGCGGCTGATCTGATCTCATGCGCCACGCTCGCCACTACGCCGCTGATCAAGGGTGACTGGCTGAAGCCAGGCTCTCATCTTGATCTTGTTGGGGCATTCAACATGGCGATGCGCGAGGCTGATGCCGAAGCGCTTCATCGCGCGCGGCTCTATGTCGATACGCCAGCTGCCCTCAGCGAAGGCGGCGACATTGCGATTGGCCTTCGCGATAGCGAGATCACGCCGGATGCCATTCAGGGCGATCTGACCGGCCTGTGTGCAGGCACGGCCAAGGGGCGCGGGTCGCCTGGCGAGATCACGCTGTTCAAATCAATCGGCGCGGCCGTCGAGGATCTGGCAGCAGCAGCGCTGGTCTGGTCACGATTGGCCTGATCATCCCGGACGCCCGCCTCACTCCACCTTAAGGCCAAGCCCGCGGATCAGCGAGCCCCATTTGTCCATTTCGCCCTTGAGGAACGCGGCCAGTTCTGCTGGCGTCGAGCCCACCGGCTCGGCTGCCAGCGCGTCCATGCGTGCGCGAAGCCCGGCATCTGCCAAGGCGACCTTCGCATCCGTGCGGATCTTCTCGATGATAGCATCTGGCGTCTTGGCGGGAGCGAACAGCGCGAACCATGAAGAGACATCGAAACCGGAAACGGTCTCGGCAATCGGCGCAAATTCCGGCGCGGCGGGCGAGCGCTTGGCCGTGGTGATGCCCAGTGCCTTGATCGAGCCGGAGCGCACATGCGGCAGGGCCTGCGTGATGTTGTCGAAGATCAGATCAATCCGCCCGCCGATCAGATCCTGCGTGGCCTGCGCCGTGCCGCGATAGGGCACATGCACCATGTCGATGCCGGTGAGCTTCTTGAACAACTCGCCGGACAGATGCACCGAGGTGCCCACACCAGACGAGCCGAAGGAGAGCTTGCCGGGATTGGCTTTCGCATAAGCGATCAGCTCCGCCACAGAATTCACTGGCAGATCCTTGCGCGTCACCAAAAGGTTCGGCACCAGCGCCAGCAGCGTGACAGGCGCAAAATCTGCCGTCGGGTCATAGGGCAGCTTGGAGTAGAGATACTGGTTGGTCGCCATGCCGACCGAGACAATCAGCAGCGTGTCGCCATTGGCATCAGCCTTCGCCACCTGATCCGTGCCGATATTGCCGCCTGCGCCGGGCTTGTTCTCGACAACGAAGTTGACACCCCACATCTGTCCAAGGCGTTCGGTGATCAGCCGGCCAAGCACATCGGTCGCGCCAGCCGGCGGAAATGGCACGACAAGCTTCAGCGTGCGCCCCTGCGGCCAGGCCTGCGCGAATGCTTGCCCGGAACAGGCCAGCGAAGCTGCTGAAGCGCCAGCGAGCGCAAGAAGATCACGCCGTGAAACCATGCAAGTCATTGTCATCCTCCCATGCGCAGCTCTCCTCGATGGGGCCCGCGTCTTTGTGGAGAGAGAATGCAGCCAAGCGAGCTGTGCAGCAATGGGTAGAATTCAGCCCCGCGCCTTCCATGTCTTGCATCTGGCCCTGCTACTGAGCCCGGATAAAGCCAGAGGCACGAGATAAACCAGC
>JBOFIL010000272.1:0-1256 GCA_051650165.1 Allobosea sp. | reverse complement strand
CCATCGAAAGCAAGCGAGACGGATTTCACCCAATCGATGAAGCGGCCTACATCCTCGCGGCTCATGCTCGCGCTGTCATAGCGCTGCAATTCGAGCCATGCGGTGTTGATCGCCGCCCACATATCCGAGGTCAGCGCCGTGCGCACGGCTCTTGCGTTGGCACGCGCCACCTCGAAGCAATTGCGGATAGAGGATGGATTGTCAGGGCTGAAGGCCAGAAAATCCAGCACCGTACGCTCATTGGCAACACCATGCCTGGCGCGGAAAGTGTTGGCGCAGCCCGCGGTTTCCAGCGCGCTCTGCCACTCTGTGCCGCTGGCACCATAACTCACAGGCAGGCTGGCGAGGCGCATGGTCGCTTCCAGAATGCGTGCCTGAAACTCCGCCCGCTCGACATAGCGGGCCACCCAATACAAGCTATCGGCTGTGCGGGAGAGCATGGGTTACGACATCCTCGAAAAATGACCTTCACAGGCTTGGTTGGCCCGCTGTCCCTTCTCCCCTTGCGGGAGAAGGTGGACCGGCGCTGCAAGCGACGGGCCTGATGAAGGGTCAAAAACAGCGGTGCAAGGCCCCTCATCCGTCAGCTTCGCTGACACCTTCTCCCGCAAGGGGAGAAGGAATAAACGGAGCCATTCTGCGCTGTGCATGTCAGCCATCAAGCACCCATGTATCCTTGGTGCCGCCGCCCTGGCTGGAATTGACCACGAGCGAGCCCTCCTTCAGCGCCACGCGCGTCAGCCCGCCCGGCACGCAGCGAATGCCATCCGAGCCCGAAAGCACGAAGGGCCGCAGATCGACATGTCGCGGCGCGACGCCAGAGGCGACGAATGTCGGGCAGGTGGAAAGCGCCAGTGTCGGCTGGGCGATGAAGCCTTCTGGCGCATGTTTCAGCTTTTTGCGGAAGGCTTCGATCTGCGCCTTGGTGGCATGGGGCCCAACCAGCATGCCATAGCCGCCCGACCCATTGACCTCCTTGACCACCAGCTCGGGCAGGCGGTCGAGAACCTCCTTGAGGGCATCCTTCTCGCGGCAGCGCCATGTCGGGACATTCTTGAGGATAGGCTCTTCGCCGGTGAAGAAGCGCACGATCTCCGGCATGTAGCTATAGACCGCCTTGTCATCGGAAATGCCGGTGCCAACCGCATTGGCAAGCGTGACATTGCCGGCCTTGTAGGCAGAGAACAGCCCCGGCACGCCCAGCACCGAATCCGCGCTGAAGGCCAGCGGATCGAGATATTCATCATCGATGCGCC
>JBOFIL010000271.1:0-1991 GCA_051650165.1 Allobosea sp. | reverse complement strand
GGCGTCGGCGTCCATACCGGCCCCGTCGTCGCCACTGATATTGGCGACCCTGAACGGGGCTTCCAGCTTGTGGTGATCGGAGCGCCGGTTGTGGTGGCGGACAGGCTCGAAGAGGCCACCAAGGAACATGCGGCGGATTGCATTGTCTCCGTGGTGACGATGGAGGCTGCCGGCCTTGGCGGAAAGACGGGGCGGACGGTGCAGATTGCCTACAAGAATGGTGACGCCACCATCCCCGCAACGGTGTTTGGAGATGGCACCATGCTCCGCACCATGCTTGGGCGGCGTGGCGCGGGCGCAAGCGAAGCGTCGCCAGCCCCCGTGACAACCCCCGTGACAACCCCCGTGGCAGCCGCTGCCGCCGATCCCGGCTGACCTGCAGCGCGCATGTGCGGCTTTGCTGTCGACATCCAGCGGCATGGGCCGGCCTCGCATGGCCGGCTGGCGGGGGCGCTCTCAAGCCTCCGGCATCGCGGGCCTGATGCCAAGGGCACCGCGATTGTGCAGCTTGGCGATGGTGGCCCGAGTGTTGGCTTTGCCCATGCCCGGCTGTCGATCATTGATCTTGATGCCCGCTCGCACCAGCCCTTCCGGCGCGGGGCCCACCACATCGTCTACAATGGCGAGATCTATAATTTCCGTGATCTGGCGGGCGGTATGGCGCTCTCCACCAGCGGCGACACGGAGGTGCTGCTCAACCTGCTGATGACCAACGGCGTGGAGGCCACGCGCGCCTGCAACGGCATGTGGGCTTTCGCCTGGCTTGATGAGGCAACCGGGCGTTTGACCGCCGCGCGCGATGCCTATGGCAAGAAGCCGCTGTTCTACTGGGCAAACGAGACGCGCATCTGCCTTGCCTCGACATTGGACGCATTGAGGGCGCAGACCGGCCTGCCGCCACAGGCAGATGCGCAGGCGCTGGCCGGCTTTGTCGCCTCCGGCTGGTCTTTCCCTGATGCAGCAGGCGGCCAGACCCATCTTGCGGGCGTGCGCGAGGTTCGACCCGGCCATGCACTCGAAATCGACCTTGCCCGCTGGCAGATCAGCGAGCGCCGCGTGCTGGAAGTCTATGCCGGTGATGCGCTGCATCCGCCAGATGATGAGGCGCTGCCTGCCCTGCTCAGCGATGCGGTCAGGAGCCGCCTGGTCGGGGAGCGACCGCTGGGCCTGATGTTGTCTGGCGGAATTGATTCAACCCTGATCCTCTCGGTGCTTGCCGCTGAGGGCTTGCTCGAGCGTGTCGTCTGCATCACGGGCGAGGCCGGCAAGAGCGAGGATGGCCGCTATGCCCGCGCCTGTGTTGAGGCGGTTGGTGCACGCGCCACTGAGCTTCAGATGGATTATGGCGAGGCCAGCCTCGATCATTTTCTTGATGTGTGTCGGCACCAAGAAAAGCCCTTTCCGCTCATCGGCAATGTGTTGGGTCTGCATGCGCTCTATGCCGCGATGCAGCGCGAGGGCATCACTGTGGCGCTGGATGGCGCGGGCGCGGATGAGATCTTCGGCGGCTACTGGTATCGTCAGGCAGGCTTCGCCATGCGCGAGGCCGCGCTGGCCGGCGATGCCGACTGGCTCGCTGGCCTAAAGGCCGGCGGCATGTTGCCGGCGCATTTTGTCGGGCCAGAGCGGCGCATTGCGCCCCCTCTCGAAGCGCTTGGGGCTGACGATCTTTCGATTGTTTCAGGCGATGGTCAGGCCCTTCTCAATGCTGCCAGCCCAAGTGACAGGTTGATGCGCTTCGATGGCTCACTGCATGAGGCGCTGCGGCTTGATGCGACAGCGGGGCGGATGCAGGAATGGCTGTGGCAGAATGACCGCACCGCCATGGCCGCCAGCATCGAGAACCGCAGCCCATTCCTTGATGAGCGCCTCGCACCATGGATGGCGCAGGGCTATCATGCGAAGTTCAATGCCCAGTTCAACAAGCCGGTGTTGCGCCGCCTGTTCGAGGCATTTCAACCGTTGCCGAGTTCTGCCCGCATCGACAAGCA
>JBOFIL010000270.1:0-1503 GCA_051650165.1 Allobosea sp. | reverse complement strand
CGTGGCGAGCGCCGGTGCAGCCGCGACCATCGATGAAGAGGCGACGAACCCGCCCTATGGCTTCAAGATTGCCGGTGCTGCGACGACCAGCGCAGCGCTGACCCCTGTTGTCACCGCTGGCCCGCCAGCCAATCTCTCCGTCACGGTGGGCGGCACGGTGAATGTCGGCGAGGAACTCACTGTCAGGCTCAACTTGCCGGACGGCACGCAGGAAATCCTGACATTGACGGCTCGCACGGCTGCGACGACTGGCCCGCTGGAAGACACGTTCGTGATTGGCGCAACTGCGGCTGCAACCGCCGCCAACATCGCCACATCACTGAATGCTGCCCTGACACGCGAGGCAGCTTCCAGCCTTTCGGCGTCCTCAGCGCTGATTGCCTCGCGCGATTTCTTCAATGGCACGGCCGCCACGCCGCCGCTGCGCATCACGCCGCCCTTCGCGACAGCGACGGCTGCGCCTGCGCCCGGCACCGCCGCCAACACCATCATCTGGTACAAGGGCGATACGGACACCACCATCGCGGCGCGCAACACGGGGCCGCTCCAGATCGACAAGAGCCAGACAGTCGGCGCTGGCGCGCGCGCCAATGAGCAGGCCTTTCGCATTGGCCTTGCGCAGTTCGCGGCCTTCGCCGCCGAGACATATTCAGCCTCAGATGTGAACGCCCAGCGCCGCTATGAGGAAATGACCGACCGGGCGCGCTCGAACCTCTCCTTCACCGGCGGCGTGCAGAAGCCGGAAGAGGTTTCCATCGAGCTGGGCATGGCGCAAAGCGCGATGAAGTCTGCCAAGGAACGCCACAACGCCGCAACGCTCTATCTGGAGACGGCGCTCTCAAAGGTGGAAGATGCCTCGCAGGAGGAGGTCGCTGCCTCGATCCTCGCGCTCCAGACGCGCCTACAGGCGAGCTACCAGACGACATCGATCCTGTCGCAGCTCTCGTTGGTGAATTATATCAGATAAAAGCTGGTCGGGCCGAAAGCCGAACGCGGCTGGCCGCTCACGCCGCCGATGGTGGCGGCGCTTCGCCTTCAACGTTGCGCCCGCGCAGGCCGGCAGCAATCTCGCGGTTGATGTTGATCAACACCTGAAGCCTTGCAGGATCCGGCTCGATCGTCAGCGCGAATGTGTGCTTGAAGATGAACAACCCGAGATTGACGATATTCTGCTTTATCTCGCGCGGCAGCTGGCTTTCCTCACGCGTCACGGAGCTGACGAGGATGGTCCAGAGCTTGCGGTTGTAGGTGAGGGCTGCATCGATATCATTCTCGCTCTCGGGCCAGCGATCCTTGACCGCTTGCAGCTTCATGCCGGCTTTCAGGAGAATGCTGGATTCCAGCTCGCGAGGAGACTGGGTCGTTTGTGCGACCCTAGCGTAGGCGTTGGCCACCTGTTGCATGAGCGATCAGCTCTCCCTCGTAATTCATCAGCCTTCTGGCTGCCTTGAGAGCTTTGTAGAGGTTGCCGCTTAAAATGCGGTTATTAATTTCCGCGACAAT
>JBOFIL010000269.1:0-4084 GCA_051650165.1 Allobosea sp. | reverse complement strand
GAGGCAGCGGCGGCGATGCCCGGCGCGTTGCTCTTTCATGCTGGCACGAAGCAGGATGGTGTGCAGATTTTGGCCAATGGTGGCCGCGTGCTGGCAGTAACGGCGCTGGGTGCCACTGTGGCGCAAGCGCAGGCTCGCGCCTATGCTGCGATTGACAAAATTGACTGGCCTGGCGGCTTCTGCCGGCGCGACATTGGCTGGCAGGCTGTGAAGCGGGAGGAAGATGCAAGATGACCGCATTGGACGCACTCTTCCCCGGCTTCAAGGCGCATTGGATTGACGGGCCAGAGGGCAAGCTGTTCGCCCGCGTTGGCGGCGAAGGCCCGCCGCTCTTGCTGCTGCACGGCTTCCCGCAGACGCACGCCATGTGGCATGGCATCGCGCCGGCACTCGCCAAAACCCACACTGTGGTGTGCCTTGATCTGCGCGGTTATGGCTGGTCTGCTGCGCCTCGGAGCGAGGGCGGCGAAGCCTATTCCAAGCGCGCCATGGGCGAAGATGCCGTGGCGGCGATGGCAGCACTGGGCTTCCAGCAATTTAGCCTGGCGGGGCATGATCGCGGCGCGCGTGTGGCGTATAGGCTGGCGCTCGAGCATCCGGGGCGGGTGACCAAGCTCGCCCTGCTCGACATCCTGCCGACGTTTTTCGTGTGGCGGCAGATCGAGGCTGGCACATTCCCGGCGGCGCATTGGGGTTTTCTGGCTGAGCCCCACCCGCAGCCAGAGGAGGAGATTGCCCGCGATCCCATCCCCTATTTCGAGGGTTTGATGGCCAAATGGAGCAACAGCGAGCTGAAGCCCTTTCACCCTGCTGCGCGCGCTGCCTATCGCGAGAGTTTCACTGTACCAGAGCGCATCCACGCTTGTTGCGAGGATTACCGCGCAGGGGCGACAATCGACCGCGCGGCGGATGAAGCGGACCTCAAGGCCGGCAAGCGTATCCTCTGCCCCACGCTCATCCTCTGGGGCGAGTTCTACCTCACCGGCAAAGGCACCGACACGCTGAGCATCTGGCAGGAGAGCTTCGCTCCGCAGGCGAAGGGTCAGCAGACGAAGGGCGGGCATTTCATCGCAGAGGAAGATGCCGCCGGCACGCTGGCTGCGCTTGAAGCCTTCTTCGCATGAGCCGCCCCCAGCCCCGCATTGCGCTTGCGCTTGGGGCGGGCGGAGCGCGCGGGCTGGCGCATGTTTCGGCGCTCAAAGCACTGGAGGAGATGGGGCTGCGGCCCTCGCTCATCATCGGCTCGTCCATGGGGGCGATCATCGGCGCTTGCGCTGCCAGCGGCATGGGCGCGGATGCAATTGCCGAACACACGACGCGCATCTTTCGCGACCGGGCGCGCGTGCTGGCGATGTTGCTCGAAGCGCGCGTTGGGCGCATTGCCGACCTCATCTCCGGCAAGCTTGGCAACCCGGTGCTGGTCGATGGCGAGCGCATTCTGGACCTGTTCTGGCCGCGCGAGGTGCCGGACAGGTTCGAGGCGCTCAATATCCCCTTCATAGCGGTGGCGACCGATTATCACCTGCGCACGGAAATCAGGCTTTCCAGCGGTGCGCTCACGCCAGCCGTGGCAGCCTCAATGGCAATCCCCGGTCTCGTCAAGCCCGTAATGCTGAATGGCGCAGCCTTGATCGATGGCGGCGCAGCCAATCCGCTGCCCTATGACGGGCTACCTCCTGACATTGATCTCGTCATCGCGGTGGATGTCGGCGGCGGCGTGCATGTGGCCGAGGCGCGCGCGCCCGAACCCATCGAGGCGATGATTGGCGCAAGCCAGATCCTGATGGGGCGGCTGGTGGAGCGCATGGTGGAGGCCAGCCCGCCGGATATTCTCATCCGCGCCGGCATTGACGGCTTTGGCGGGCTGGATTTCTTCAAGGCCAAAGACATCCTTGCGGCAGGCCAGCCTGCCGGCGAAGAGCTGAAGCGCAAGCTGGAACTAAGGCTCAAGGCGTGGTGATGTTTCCTTCTCCCCCTGCGGGAGAAGGTGTGCGCTCCTTGCCCTCTCCCCTTGCAGGAGAGGGTGGACCGTCGCGGAACGCGGCGGGCCGGGTGAGGGGATCAGCCATACCCCTCATCCGTCAGCTCCGCTGACACCTTCTCCCGCAAGGGGAGAAGGGGAAGGGGGAGGCCTTTACTCCGCAGCCTGCGGGATCGGCGCAGGTGGCGTCCAGGTCAGGATCGGCGCGCGCGCCGCGCGGGTTTCATCCAGGCGCTTGCGCGGCGCGTGATAGGGCGCGCCAGTGAAGCGGGCCGTCTCGCCGCGTGTCGCGCTCATCGCAAGATCACGCAGCGTGGCGATGAACAGATCAAGCGAGGCGCGGCTCTCTGACTCGGTTGGCTCGATCAGCATCGCGCCATGGACGACGAGCGGGAAATACATCGTCATCGGGTGATAGCCCTCGTCGATCATCGCCTTGGCGAAATCGAGCGTGGTGACGCCGGTGTCCTTCAGCCAGGCATCATCGAACAGTGCCTCATGCATGGAGGGGTGATCCGGGTAGGGCAACGACATCAGGTCCACCAGCCCGGCGCGGATGTAATTGGCATTGAGCACGGCATCTTCCGACGCCTGCCGGCACCCATCGACGCCATGGCTGAGCATGTAGGACAGCGCCCGCACATACATGCCCATCTGGCCATGGAAGGCGGTGATACGCCCGAAGGGCTGCTCGCCTTTGCCCGCATCCGCCTGATGTTCGACGAGGCTGAGCTTGTCGCCATCGCGCTTGAGGAAGGGCACGGGGGCAAATGGCGCGAGGCGGTCTGACAGCACCACCGGGCCGGAGCCCGGCCCGCCGCCGCCATGGGGCGTCGAGAAGGTCTTGTGCAGGTTGATGTGCATGGCATCGACACCGAGATCGCCGGGTCGCACCTTGCCGACGATGGCGTTGTAGTTCGCGCCATCGCAATAGAAATATGCTCCGGCCTTGTGCATCGCAGCCGCGATCTCGACAATCTGCGGCTCGAAAATGCCGCAGGTGTTCGGGTTGGTCAGCATGATGGCGGCCACATCGGGCCCCAGCAGCGCCGTCACATCCTGGACATGCACCGTGCCATCATCGCGCGCCGGCACGGACTTCACCACGAAGCCGATCAGCGCCGCTGTGGCCGGGTTGGTGCCATGGGCGGATTCCGGCACGAGCACGACATTGCGTGTGGCCGCCTCGCCCTTGGCAGCGATAGCGGCCTTGATGGCAATCATGCCGGCCAGCTCGCCATGCGCGCCGGCCTTGGGGCTGAGCGCCACAGCGGACATGCCGGTGAGCGTCATCAGCCAATGCGCCAGCTCTTCCATCAGGAGGAGCGCGCCCGGCACGGTCGATTGCGGCTGGAGCGGGTGAATGTCCGAAAAGCCGGGCAGCCGCGCCATCTTCTCGTTGAGGCGCGGGTTGTGCTTCATCGTGCACGATCCCAGCGGAAACAGGCCGGTGTCGATGCCGTAATTCTTCTGGGAGAGGCGCACGAAATGCCGCATCGTCTCGGGCTCGGAGAGACCCGGCAGGCCAATGCCGCCCTTGCGCGCGTGCTTGCCGAGACGGCTTTTCACCTTCTTGGGTGCCGGCAGATCAACACCGGTGCAATCCAGCCGGCCGCTCTCGAAAATCAGCGCCTCCTCCTGGATGAGGGCACGATTGCCGGTGAAGGTGCGATGTTCCATGCCATCCTCGTTTGCAGGATTCTGGTGGGCGGCGTTGGGGGAAGTGGGGCGACCTTGGTTGTTGAGCATGTCAGAGCGCTCCCTTGATGCCGGCCACAAGCGCAGCGCGGTCTTCATCGGTGTTGATCTCGGTGGAGGCGAGGATGAGCAGATCATCGAGGCCGGCCTTGGGCAGCAGCCGCGAGACGGGTACGCCGGCAAGGATGCCTTTCTTCGCGAGCTTTTCGATAAGCTTCGCAGCCGCGCCGGATTTGGGCCCGCCGGGCAGGCGGATGGTGAACTCATTGAAGAACGAGCCGGTCAGCACCTCGACGCCCGGCACGTCCGCCAGCCGCTCCGCCAGGTCCACCGCATTGGCGTGGTTGATGGCGGCGAGTTGCGTCAGGCCTTTTTCGCCCAGCAGCGTCATGTGGATGGTGAAGG
>JBOFIL010000268.1:0-3614 GCA_051650165.1 Allobosea sp. | reverse complement strand
ATCGGAGCGCATCACGCTGGCTGGCGCGGTGAGTGATGCCGAGATCGCGGCGCTCTATGCCAGCGCGGACCTGTTCGTGATGCCCTCGCATTATGAGGGCTATGGCATGGTGCTGACTGAGGCGTTATCGCGCGGGTTGCCGATTGTCTCAACGACGGGCGGCGCGCTGGCACAGACTGCCCCCGATGCCGCCTGCCTCAAGGTGCCGCCGGGGGATGTTCCGGCGATGGCAGCGGCGCTGGAGACAATGCTCACAAATGACCTGTTGCGCCGGCAAAAGGCCGATGCGGCCTGGGCACTTGCGGCTGATCTGCCGCGCTGGGACGAGACAGCGAAAATCGTTGCGGCGGCGCTGAAGCGCGTGGCGCGCGAAGTGATATGAGCAAGTGATACGAGCTTTGCTGAAGGAAAATGCAATGAGCGGTTTTGATCCCAACTGGCTGGCCCTGCGCGAACCCGCTGACCATGCAGCGCGTGACAAGGGGCTGCTGCTGAAGGTTGCCGCGAGCGTTGGCCGCAAGGATGGCATCTCGGTGGTTGATCTGGGCTGCGGCACAGGCTCCAACCTGCGCGCCCTCGCGCCAGCTCTGCCGCAAGCCTGGCAAAGCTGGACGCTGGTCGACCATGACCAGAAGCTGCTGGAAGCCGCTCAGGAAGCGCTGGAGGAGTGGGCCGATGACAGCGAGGCCTTTGGCGAGGAGCTGATCCTGATCAAGGGTGAGAAGCGCCTCACGGTTGATCTGCGCCATGCAGATCTTGTCGCTGATATGGACCGCGTGCTGGATTGGCGGCCTGATCTCGTCACGGCTGCGGCTTTGTTTGATCTGGTCTCCGAAGAGTGGATGCTGGCCTTCGCCATTGGTTTGGCGCGGCGTGGCATCTCGTTCTACACTGCGCTGACCTATGATGGGCGCGAGGAATGGACGCCGCCCCATGTGCTGGACGCCAAGGTGAAGGCAGCGTTTGATCGCCACCAGCGCCGCGACAAGGGCTTTGGCGCTTCAGCCGGGCCGCGCGCGACGCACGAGCTGAAAAGCGCCTTCATGGCTGCTGGCTATCTCACGCAAACGGGCGACAGCCCCTGGCGGCTGGGCCCCAGCGAAGCAGCGCTTATTGGAGAATTGGCGAAGGGAATTGCGGGCGCTGCTGTCGAAACCGGTGAGGTCTCGCAAGATGAGGCCGATTTCTGGCTCGCGGCGCACGGCGAGGCTGGCGTCTCCTGCCTGATCGGCCATGC
The DNA here is from genome assembly GCA_051650165.1 of Allobosea sp. Lineage (GTDB taxonomy): Bacteria > Pseudomonadota > Alphaproteobacteria > Rhizobiales > Beijerinckiaceae > Allobosea. Next base: position 2,377 of record JBOFIL010000268.1, on the reverse strand, counting down.
TGATCTGTTCGCAAAACCTGCGTGACAAGGCCTGACAGAACTGCGGCTGAAGCTCACAATTTCTTGAGCGGCCACCAGCCGATCATGCGGTTCATCACGCCATCTCGCTTGATCACGCCATGCATCATGGCCGCGCCGATATGGGCGAGAACCAGCGCCACGAGCACCATGGCCAGCGCGCCATGCACCGAGAGCAGGATTTTGGCGAGACTCTGGTTGACCGGGATGATCTCGGGCAGGCTGAACATGCCGAACACCTCGCGTGCGCCATAAGCCGACACGCCTGCCCAGCCAAAGAGCGGCACAAGAAACAGCAGCATGTAGAGCAAGTGATGCACAGCCGCCGAGGCCCGCCGCTCCATGGGCGTGAGCGTCGCGACCGGGGGCGGCGCGCCCCTGCCAAGCTTGAATGCGATCCGCGCCGCCATCAACCAGAGCACGATGAAGCCGAAGAGCTTATGGCCGGAATAGAGCTGGTTGGTCAGCGCATCGAAGTTATCGGCATCTTTGCGCCAGGACATGATCTTGCCGACAGGGATCATCAGCAGCACCAAAAAAGCGATGATCCAATGCAACCATTTCTGTGCTGGCGCGTATGAAGCGGAAGGCTGGCGAGCCTCCGGGCGTCCTTCGTTCATGGAGATCACAACCTTGTTAAACACGTTCAGCCGCCATTCAGCCGATTTCTGACATTAGCTTGCCGCTTTTCCACTTGAAACCCAAGCTGAATTCGTTACGTCCCACGTGACCGTGATCGCGGTCTGTCATTGCAAGGTGCCCTGATGAGTGCTGTGCGTTTGGTTCCCGGTGTCGCTCTTTCAGGGGCGCAGCTTCTAGGCCGGACCGGAGAGGCGGATCATATCGCGGCTGACAGGGCCATTGCGGAGTTTCGCGCCGGCAGGCCTGTGCTTATCCATCGTCGCGAAGAGGCTCTGTTGCTCTATTCAGCCGAACTGGCTGATGCAGACATGCTGGATCGGCTTTGCAAGATTTCCGATGGCCGTGCGCATCTCGTCTTGCCGGCTGCAAGGCTTCGGCGGCTTGGGCTAGAGCGTGATCAGCCGGGCGTTGTTGCCTTGCCCACGCTTGATGCTGACCGCATTATCAGCCTTGCGCTCAAGGTCGAGGGCCGCATTGATGCCCCCGTCAGGCCGGCGCAGGCGCTTGACATCACTGCATTGGAGCTTGCCGCTCTGGCGCAGGTTCTGCCGCCCGTCATTGCGCTTCCCGTTGTTTCAGACGCGCATGCTCTTGGGGCGCTTTTCTCAGTCGAGGCGCGTGTCATCGACAATTATCGCGCCGAACAGGTGCGCACCATCAAGATGGTCGGGCGTGCGCCTGTGCCGCTCGAAGGCGCGGATAGCACCGAGTTCGTGGTGTTCCGCGGCGGCGAAGGTCTGCGCGATCAGGTGGCGATCATCATTGGCAATCCCGATCTCTCGGCACCGGTGCCTGTGCGCTTGCACTCGGCCTGCCTGACGGGCGATCTGTTCGGCTCGCTGAAATGCGATTGCGGCGACCAGCTGCGCGAGACGGTGCGCTGGATGGCCGAGACCGATGGTGGCATCCTGCTCTATCTCGATCAGGAGGGGCGCGGAAACGGCATCGCCAACAAGATGCGCGCCTACAAGCTGCAGAGCGAAGGCTGGGACACCTATGATGCCGATGAGTTGCTTGGCTTCGATTTCGACCAGCGGCGCTTTGCCTTTGCTGGCGAAATGCTGCGCCAGCTGGGCGTGACGAAAGTCACGGCGCTGACCAACAACCCTGAAAAGATCAAGGCGCTGCGCGTGGCAGGTCTTGATGTGGTTGCCTCGCAGCGTGTGCTGGGCCGGCCAAGCGCGCACAATGTGCGCTATCTTGCCACCAAGCGCGACCGCGCCGGCCACGAGATCGACATGGATGCCGTGATGGCGCGCAAGCCAAGCGCTTGAGCCAAGCGTGTGAACCAAGCGGCTGGATCGCCAGACCTGCCTGAAAGCCAGCCCCCCCGCTGGCCACTTTGGCAAACCACGCTGATCATTTGCGTATGCTGGCTGGCGCTTAGCTGGCCGTGGTTATCGGGTGGGGTCACCATCCCCTGGGATGCCAAGGCGCATTTCCAGCCGCAATTGCAGGCATTGGCTTCGGCCATTCATGAGGGGCGCTCGCCCTTCTGGACGCCATATGTGTTTGCCGGGCACCCGCAGGTCGCTGATCCGCAATCGCTGATCTTCTCGCCGCCCTTTCTGCTGCTCGCTGCCCTTGTGCCTGCGCCCTCATTCGCCGCAATGGATGGCGTGTTGCTTGCCATGCTGCTGGCCGGCGGGCTGGCCTTGATGTTGATGTTCAAGGATCGCGGCTGGCATCCGGCTGGCGCGATCGTCGCGGCCTTGGC
>JBOFIL010000267.1:0-6920 GCA_051650165.1 Allobosea sp. | reverse complement strand
CCGACGACTGCGCCGACCACGGCTCCGACGACTGCGCCGACCACGGCTCCGACGACTGCGCCGACCACGGCTCCGACGACTGCGCCGACCACGGCTCCGACGACTGCGCCGACCACGGCCCCTACAGCCGCGTTCCGTAATGTGGCCGGGTCTGATAATCTGGTTCAGCGGACTGAGTGGCGTTCGTCACTCAACGACGCTGACGCCAATAATGATGGGAAGCTGACGAAGGCTGAGTTCCGTGACTTCGCCAATGATATTGGTGTGGCCACAGGTAACAACGCCAACATCAATGAAATCTTCGACATCATTTCAGGTGGATCTTCGAGCAAGATCACGATTGATCAGGCCCTGACCTACTTTGACCAGTTCAAAGGAACTGACTCGACCTGGAGCGAGACCGAGTTCAACTCCATCGTGACAAGACTTCAGGATGGTGCGCCATCGGTCTTCAGCACGCTGGCGACGAATGGTGTCATCACCACAGCCACCATCACCGCCCAGTTCAATACGGCAGATGCTGACAACAACGGTAAACTGACAAAGGCCGAGTTCGAAACATTCGCCACAAATCTAGGCGTTGACTCGCTTGAGGCGGGTAAGTTCCGCACGGTAGCTGGCAGTGACAGGCAGCTCACCCTTGCCGAGTTGACCGGTTTTGCCAATCCGTTCGGCACGACCACAAGTGGCTCCACGACCTGGACTGAGACACAGTTCAACAGCGTGGTTTCGGCACTTGATGCCGGCACTGGAAACTCCTGACACGCTGTCAGTATTGATTGACTGATGCAAATGCCGGCAATCTCGCGATTGCCGGCATTTTTTTGGCCGATTGGCATGGCTGTAAAGAGCCAAGCTTCTATTCGATGATACGGTGAGGTGGCCCGCCCACATACGTGTTGCTGACTGATCGCAATACGGTGATGCTGCCAGCGGCGCATGTGATACGAATCAGGTTTCAATCATGGCGAAAACAGTAACCAAGACTGACAAGGCATCTGACGCCACAACGCCGCGAACGCGCATTGAGATATTCAGGCTTCAGGAAGATGGGCCCACACTCCACACGGCTCCGTCTGATCGTGTGTGGATGGACAACAGTTTTGATCGCGCTGCCTATCGCTGCATGCCGATGACCATCGCGAATTCGGCGGGCTGGTATATCGCCAACAAGGTACCCTTCACGGTGACCTGGACAGGCGGGATCACGAATTCAGATCTGATCTTTCGTGGCCCCTTTGGCACTGCGGCGCATCCCCCGTTCGTGAATGCGCATTTCGGCAATGGCATCCTCACTTTTCAGGTCGGGCATCTGTTCCGGACCCAACCAGGATGGGGGCTTTGGGTTCGAGGGCTGCCCAATTATGCGAAGCATGGCATCCATGCCCTCGATGGTATCGTCGAGACGGATTGGCTGCCATTCCCCTTCACGATGAACTGGCTGTTCACGCAGCCGGGAACAGTGTTTTTCGATGCCGGTGAGCCGATTTGCTTCGTCACACCAATCCATTACGGACAGCTCGAAGATATTGATGTGACGATCACGACGCTCGATAAAAATCCCGAGCTGCAACAGCAGTTCCAGCAATATCACGAGTCCCGTGAGCGCTTTAACCGTGGCCTGGCATTGCGCACGCCTGAAGCCATGGCGCAGAAGTGGCAAAAGCACTACACGCGTGGAACAACGCCGGGCGGCGCAACTTCAACCTCGCTGCACAAGACGAAAATGAAATTTCCAGAGCCGAAAATCCTGCCTTAGGCTGCATCCGCGCCGCCAGCGATGCAGGTGATGTGTCACACGCCATCGTCACATGCATGAGTGGCAGGAGTAGCGTCACGCCATGACGCGCGAGACCATCCCCAGTTGTTGCTGCAGGCAAACGCGTTTCGCATCGTAACGGCTCAGCATGGTCTCGCGGGCCTGCTTTCGCATTGGTAGGTGCGCACGCGGGTTTGCCAGTGCGTCTACAGTCCGGTCAATGATCTCCTGATCACTGAACATATCGACCAGCCGCCCGTTGATGCCGTCTTCAAGCACCTCCTCAACCGGGCCGTTGCGTGAGCCGATCATCATGGTTCCGCAGCTCATCGCCTCAAAGAATGACCATGAGAGGATATAGGGATGGCTCAGATAAATCTGTGCCCGCGCGATCTGGACCAGTTCGAGAAAGCGATCATAGGGCTGTGAATCCAGTATATGCGTACGCTTGGGATCCAATTCGGCCTGTACCTCGCGCAGAAAGACCGATTTCCAGCTCGTGCCTGCGGGAGGCGGGGCCGAATATGTAACGTGATGGCCGCCCACAATCAGGGTCTGGACGCCTGGTCTGCGGCGCATAATCTCCGGCAAGACTCGCATGAAACGGTGATAGCCACGGGTTGGTTCGAGATTTCTGGCTGCAAACAGCAGGATTTCGTCGCCGTGATGCAGTTCCAGGCCCTTGTTGCTGAGAGCAAGCGCGACGCCCGGGTCGGGTGAACACCGATCGCAATCAATCCCGTCGAAAACAACCTCGGTCTTGTCGCGGAACATGGCCGGGAAGGTTGAAGCCTGCCACTTGGTTGCAGCCCAGAGCATATCTGCACGGTAGGCACTCATCAGGAAAAGAGGCGCGAGGGATGTCATTTTCATCCGCTCATGCAAGTCATCCTTGCTGAACTCGGGATCAAACAACGCGTCTTCCATGCGAAAGAAGATGTCTGCGTAGCAGATCAGGCGCGCATTCGGGAATACATCCTTGATGTAGATGCACTCTCCCTTGCCGTAATGGCCGATGATCAGGTCAGGGATGAAGCCCTCCCTTGCCATGTTTTCCGCCGCTCGGGCCACCCATTCGCCGCGGCGCATTCGCGGGCTGATATGCCAGCCGAGTTGGTTGTTGTCCGGCTCGTAGGGCGTGGCATCATAGGTCGAAACCTGAAAACCATCAGGCTTTTTCTCGCGCGCATCCATGATGGCGCGCACATGATGCCCCGCCGCCATCAGGGCGGGTGCCAGATGTTGAAACTGGCATGGAAACATCCAGTGGATGAAAAGGACATTCATGCGCTGGTCCTGGCACAGCAGGGGAGCCGTGCGATGCCGCTAAAACGAGCTGCGTTGAAGCTTATTCGATGACGATATCAGGAACAGCATTGAGCATGGAGTCGGCGGTATCCGCGCCGAGGAAACGCATCTGGCCGTCGCGGTGAATCACGACGGCTGCCGTATCCAGTTCAGGATCACGCCCGGGCGTGAGATCCTTGATTGAGGATAGGGCACCCTCGAGATAGATCAGCCCCGTGATGTCCGTGCGCCTGCGGATGACATCGATCAGATCTGGCCGAATGGTCACAACAAGATGACGCTCGGATTTGGTTGCATGACGCTTCTGCGCAGGATCAAACCAGCGATGCCATGTTCTCAAAAAGAGATATGCCATCTCATCGCCGCGCGTGGTGGTTGAAAATCTCACGCTTTCTATAATTTCACCAACAAGCATAACACGATTAATCATTGAAATTGACCCCGCCTAGGCCCTGAAACTAACTAGTTGCAACATTTACTGATTTGACACTGCAAGACAACAGCAACAGAGCATTAAAGTTATTTTTGATGACATATAGGACTTTAGTATCATTAAATGGAGCCGTATGGCCTCTTTCATGGCTTCGCACCGCCCTCCTAGAATGACGATGTGGCGCGTTCTTGATTTGAAACGCTCGTCAGCGCCGCTTCACAACACCAGACTTCACGAAAATCTGCGCAGTGGACATGATCATCGGTTGGGGGAGTGGCTCACCGACGCGCGTATAGCGCATCAGATCCTGCACGAAGGCTTCGTCCTGGATGATCGGAACGCCCTTGTTCTTGGCCTCGGCAAGGCTTTCTGCGATCCGCTCCTGATACAGCTTGCCGACAACGATCGGAATATCGAATTTCCCGGGGATGTAGGCGAGGCCAACCAGTGCATCGCCATGATAGGCAATCACGGTCGCCTTGCCGAAGCCGCGTATGGCAGGCGTGCGGGCATCTTCCCTGCGCTGATCACGACGCCGCTGACGAATTTCCTTCGAGCCGAAATCATCCTTGATTTCGCGCTGAAGCTCGGTTTCCGTCATCCGGTTATCATGCTTGAAGATGATCATTGTAATCCAGATGTCGATCACGCCGACAATGAAGAAGATGATCAAAGCCGCAATGATTACCGCTATGATGATGTATATGCTGGCTTGAAGGACGCAGCCTTCCTCGCAGGTTGGCGACCAGAACAGGCCATTCGCCGTCCAGCGCATGATGATGTACACCGCGATGGCCATAAACAGCACTTTGGCGATGATCTTCAGCGCCTCAGAGAGGCCATGAACGCCGAAGATGCGCCCGATGCCTTCCACAGGGTTCAGCCGGGTGAAATTCGGCGACACGCTCTTGAACGACAGCACAAGCCCCTTGGTTTGCAAGACTGATGCAAAGATGAAGGTGAGAGAGGCAATCGCCGCCACCGGCAGAGCCAGCCCGACGCTGATTTCCATTGATGATTTGAACAGTGCCAGAAGTGTCTGCGTGTCGTTGCGGAACAGAAAAACCTCATAGATGTCGAATAATTTGGCGATCTGCTGCCAGATAGGTCCGAAATTGATGATAAGATATGCCATCGCGGCGATCAGGCTGACGGAAGCCGGAAAATCACGGCTGCGGCCAACCTGTCCTTCCTGGTTGCGCAGCTGTGAGAGACGCCGGTTGGTGGGCGCATGTTTTTTCTCTTCTGTGCCGTCAGCCATGACGCAACCCACGACTTTGACGGCGCATGGCAGCTAAGCTGGAGGGGTGCTGGCTGGCGCGCATGACCACGCTCATGGCTTCACCAGCTTATCGATGTCGTTGAACAGCCTGGGCCACTGCACATTCATGTATTCGGCAAAAAAGCTGACATACACAGGCAGCGCCACAACCAGAACAAGGTTCTTGAGGGAGTTCGAGTTCTCGAAAACCTGGAATTGCGGGTTCATGCGGGTGAAGGAGAGCATCACAATATCGACCACCACCATGAGCACCAATAATGGCGCTGCCACGATGAAGGCAATCCGCCCCATCTCTGTCAGCAGCGACAGCAGCTGCGGCATGGCTTCCGGTCTGAGCGAGGGCCAGAAGGATTGCACCGGCCACACGGCAAAGGAGTGGTAAGTCGATGCAATCACGACCTGCAGGCCGCCTGCTGCAATGAAAAGCGCCAGCCCCAATATGACCAGATACGTGCCGAAGACGCTCACCTCTGCTGCGTTGACTGGATCTGAGGTATTGGCGGCACTCGCGTTTCGATAGCTGTCGATGATGTCACCGGCGGTGCTGATCGCCCAGATCGGCACGGAATACACGACACCGAGCGCCAGGCCGACGCAGAGCTCCTTGAACATCAGCAAGGTCATCAGCCAGATCGGCGGCACCGCATCCGTCACGAATTGCGGCGTCAGTGCGACAGTCAGCGGCGCAGCAAAAGCGAGGGCTATGCCGACGCGGATCAGCCCATCGACACCCGCGCGGGTGAAGAGCGGCATGATCGACATGATGCCGATGAAACGTGCCGAGGTCAGTGCGAAGAGGGCAACGGCGGCAATGGCCGACGGGAAGAGGGGATCAAGAAAGGAAAAGAGGTTGGTCACCTCGTCTGCGCCTTGTGAAAGGTCGCGAATATCTCTTCGCTATGGGTGACGATGGGGCCGCTCAGCGCATGGCCGAAGAACAGCAGCAGTGCGCTTACGGCGAGGATCTTGATGATTTGCGGAAAGGTCGAATCCTGGATTTGCGTCACCGCCTGAAGCAGGCCAGTTAGCAGGCCGAGACCCCCGGCCACCAGCAGCACCGGAACGCCAATCGCCATCATCGCCACCGCGCTGCGATAGATATGCTCGACGAGGATTTCCATGGCGTCTCCTCTCGTCTGGTTATTGCGGCACGTAGCTGAGGATGAGGCCCTGGAAGAGCCGGTTCCAGCCATCAATCGCCACAAAGAGCAGCAGCTTGAATGGGATCGAGATGATCGTTGGGGACATCATCTGCAGCCCAAGCGCAATCAGGATGGCGCTGACAACAATATCCACCACCAGAAACGGGATGTAGAGCAGGAAACCCAGCTGAAAGGCGCGTGTCAGCTCCTCGGCCAGAAAGGCAGGGACAAGAATGACAAAATCATTCTTCTGCGCGACCGCAGTCCGGTTTGGCCATATCTGTTTGAGTGTATCGATGTAGAATTGTTGTTCGGACTCATCGACGAATTTCAGCAAGAAGGCGCGCACTGGCTCGCTGGCCATGGCGATCACCCGTTGCAAATCGACCATGTTCAGTTCGGCCACATTCTGGCGCGAGACGATGGTGTAGATGTCTGTCATCACCGGATACATGACGTAGAACGACAGCAAGATGGCGATGGTGTAGATGATGATATTGGGCGGTGTCTGCTGGATGCCGATCGCGTTGCGCACAACAAGAAGCACAACCGCGATCTTGGTGTAGGAGGTCACGGCAACAGCCAAGAATGGCACCAGCCCGAGAAAGGCCGATAACGCAAGAATTGACGACAGGCTGTTGCCGAAATTGTTCATGTCGCGATGCGCTTGAGCCTGACGCCAATGTCATCGCCGATTTTGACAATCTCGCCAGAGCCGATGACGCGCCCGCCGGCAATCACATCGACATGGCCATCACTGGCGCGTGACAACTCGAAGACATGGCCGGGGCCAAGCCGCTCGATTTCAGCAACAGAAAGCTCTGCCCGCCCGACCTCGAAGACCAGGCGCACCTTCATGTCGCCCAGACTGGAGGCAACGATATTGTCTGCTTCGGCCATGTTGAAATTCACTCCCTCAATCGGTTCGATGAGCCAGCGGAAGGCGTTGCCGCCTCTGAGCGGCGAAAAGCCAGTCACGGTTTCAACGCGTTGCCC
>JBOFIL010000266.1:0-1164 GCA_051650165.1 Allobosea sp. | reverse complement strand
CAACGCCACGGCATTGATCTTGACATGGATGCCGGCTGCTTGCGCGGCCTTGATGCCGGCGAGCACCTGTTCCAGATCACCCCATCGCGTGATCTCGCGGAACTTTGCCGGGTCAAGCGTATCCATCGAGACATTGATGCGTTTCACGCCGCAATCAGCCAGCTCACTCGCATATTTTGCGAGTTGCGAGCCATTGGTGGTGACAGTCAGCTCCTCCAATCGCCCGGAAGCGAGATGGCGCGAGAGCGAGCGGAACAGGCCCATGATGTCGCGCCGGACCAGCGGTTCGCCGCCGGTGATGCGCAGTTTCCTCGTGCCGCGATCAACAAAGGCCGAGGCCACACGGTCCACCTCCTCAAGGCTGAGCAGGTCGCGCTTGGGCAGGAAGGTCATGTGCTCGGACATGCAATAGACGCAGCGGAAATCGCAGCGATCCGTCACAGAGATGCGCAGATAATCCACCGTGCGCCCGAACGGATCGACCAATGCGCCGCGCTCCGCTGCCTTTGCGGGGTCAAGATCAGACAGGGATTGGACAATGCCCATTCGGTTACACCATTGAGTCGCCGGACGCAGTTGAACAGTTGATATGCGCCCGATATGCCAGCACAAGCTGTGAGCGACAGGCAGCGACGTCAAGGGGCTATGTCACGCGCGCCCTTGCGCCTTTCGCCGCAAGCGGGCCAGAAATTGGATGAGGTGATGATATGAGCGCGCACTGGCCGACAGAAATTCGCCTCGCCAAGGATAAGAAGAGCCTCACCATCATTTTCGAGGATGGGGCCACCTTCATGCTTCCCGCCGAATATCTGCGGGTGGAAAGCCCCTCAGCCGAGGTTCAGGGCCATTCGCCCTCGGAGAAAAAGACGATTTCCGGCAAGGTCAATGTCGAGATCATCGCCGTGACGCCTGTCGGCAATTATGCTGTGAAGCTGGCTTTCGACGATATGCATGACACCGGCATCTATGGCTGGGATGCGCTCTACGAGATGGGCCAGCGCTATGACGAGAAATGGCAGGCCTACCTCGATGACCTCGCCTCTAAGGGGCTGAGCCGGGAGAGAAGGTGAGGGGCTAGCCCTGCCTTCGTCATGGTCGGGCTTGTCCCGACCATCCATGTCTTTCTGGCAACATCCCCAAGTCGTGGATGCTCGGCACAAGGCC
>JBOFIL010000265.1:0-9495 GCA_051650165.1 Allobosea sp. | reverse complement strand
CCCGCTCTATCCTGATGAGTTGTGGCGCCTCGGCGATATGGCCGTCCGCCGCGATTCTGGCCAGCGCGCCGCGGATGGCAGCCTCACTGGTGGCATAGGTGATCAGCACCACTGGCACAGGCGCGCCGGATTTGCCGGATGGATCGCGCGAGGCGGCTGCTGACGTGCGGCGCTGCAGGATGCTTTCCAGCGAGATGTCCGCCTCGGCCATGCGCGTGGCAATGCTGGCGACCGCACCCGGTCGATCCAGCACCGACAGGCGCACATAATAGCCACCTTCGTGCCGCTGCATCGGCGCGCGCTCGGCGCTCTCAAGGTTGGCAAGCGGCAGGCCGAAGGGCGGCGAGACGATGCCACGCGCTATGTCGCAGATGTCAGCAGCGACTGCCGATGCGGTCGCGTCTCCGCCAGCGCCGGGGCCAACAAGGGTGATCTCGCGCACCGCATCCGCCGCGATGGAGACGGCATTGAGCACACCCATCACCTGCGCGATCGAGGATGATTTCGCCACCATGGTGGGGTGCACGCGCTGCTCGATGCCTGTGCCCGTGCGCTCGGCGACACCCAGCAGCTTGATACGATAACCAAGCTCATCGGCCATGCGCAAATCGAGCGGCGTGATCGATGAAATGCCTTCAACATGAATGGCTTCAGCATCAATCTTCATGCCAAAGGCAAGGCTTGAGAGAATGGACAGCTTGTGGGCCGTGTCAAAACCCTCGACATCGAAGGTGGGGTCCGCCTCGGCATAGCCCAGGCGCTGCGCGTCCTTGAGGCATTCCTCGAAGGTCAGGCCTTCCAGCTCCATGCGCGAGAGGATGTAATTGCAGGTGCCATTGAGGATGCCGGAGATGCGGCTGATACGGTTGCCGGCCAGCGCTTCCTTCAGCGCCTTGACCACCGGAATGCCACCAGCGGACGACGCCTCGAAGCTGAGCGCCACCCGGTGCTTTTCGGCCAATGCCGCCAGTTCCAGCCCATGCGCCGCCAGCAGCGCCTTGTTGGCCGTGACCACGTGTTTGCCACTGGACAAGGCTGTCTCGACAGCTTTCCGGGCAACGCCCTCGGAGCCACCGATCAGCTCGACAAACACATCGATCTTGTCGCTGGCGGCAAGCGCCACTGCATCCTCGAACCATGCGACATGCGTGAGATCAATGCCGCGATCCCTGGCCTTGTCGCGTGATGAGACGGCGGTGAGCGCCAGGCCCCTGCCCGCCTGCGCCGCCATGCCAGCGCCATTGCGCGACATGATGCGCGCGAGCGAAATTCCGACCGTGCCGAGGCCGGCAATGCCGATGCGAAGGGGGGCTGATGCAGAGGAGGATGCGCCGGCAGAAATCATGCGCGCGGGGTCGCATGAGGCAAGCGCCAAGTCAACGCCTCAAGTCAACGTCAGAACGCAGGCTGGCAGGGCATGGCAGCAGCAGAACTCAGCTTGAGTGGCTCAACCGAAGGCACATTCCACGCGCCCCGTCACGGCGCTGACCTTGCCATCACTCAGCGCAATATCCAGCCGGAGCAGCTCGTTGCCAAACACAGTGGCGCGCAAGGTGCGCACAGCCTGGATGCTGGCAGGTGTTTCATTCAGGCTCTGGATCAGGCTTGACCGCCAGAACCATGGTGATGGCGGCGTGATACTGGCTGCGGCGATTGCGCGCTTGGCTTCATCCGCGCTCATGCCCGGCTTGATGTGTCGCAGCACGACATTCGAGACATCACGCTTGCATTGCTTGGCCGCCCCGCCGCTCAGCACATCAAGCACGAGGGCGGATTGCGTCTCAGGATTGCGGCCACGCGCCATGTCATACGAGGCAATCAGCGCCACGATGGCGAAAACAGCAAAGGCGATGCCGATCAGGCGGCCAAGAGGGAATGTGCTCATGGCTGCCAGATAGGGGGTATTGGCCGTGTCAGCAATGCTGGCTGCTCAAACGGCCTTCTTGATGTCGATGACATTGTGCAGCGTCGTCTCGGCGCTCTTGAAGAATTTGGTGAGGCTCCTCGCCGCCTGCCGGATGCGATGCTCATTCTCGACCAATGCAAGGCGGACATAATCGTCGCCATGCTCGCCAAAGCCGATGCCCGGCGCAACAGCCAATTCAGCTTTCTCGACCAGAAGCTTCGAGAATTCGAGCGACCCCATGGAACGGAACGGCTCCGGGATCTTCACCCAGGCAAACATCGAGGCTTGCGGGCTAGGGATGTCCCAACCAGCATTGCCGAAGCTCTCGATCATCACATCGCGGCGGCGCTTGTAGGTCTCGCGCATTTCACGGATGCAATCATCCGGGCCGTTGAGCGCCGCGGCAGCCGCGACCTGAATGGGTGTGAACGCGCCATAATCGAGATAGGATTTGACCCGCGCCAGCGCTGCCAGCAACCGCTCATTGCCCACCGCAAAGCCCATGCGCCAGCCGGCCATGGAGAAGGTCTTGGACATGGAGGTGAACTCCACCGTCACATCCATCGCGCCCGGCACCTGAAGCACCGAAGGCGGCGGGGCGTTGTCATCGAAATACACCTCGGCATAGGCCAGATCCGAGAGCAAGATCAGCTCGTGCTTGCGCGCAAAGGCCACGAGATCGCGGTAGAAATCCAGCCCGGCAACATAGGCGGTCGGATTGGAGGGATAGCACACCACAAGCGCGATGGGCTTAGGCACCGAGTGCATCATTGCGCGCTCCAGCGCGGGAAACATCTCGGGCGTTGGCTCGGCCGGCACAGAGCGGATGACACCGCCGGCCATCAGGAAGCCAAAAGCATGGATCGGGTAGCTCGGGTTCGGAACGAGGATGACATCTCCGGGGCCGGTGATGGCCTGCGCCATGTTGGCGAAGCCTTCCTTCGAGCCCAAGGTGGCGACCACTTGCGTATCCGGGTTGAGCTTCACACCGAAACGGCGCTCATAATAGCCCGCCTGGGCACGGCGCAGGCCGGCAATGCCCTTGGAGGCAGAGTAGCGATCGGTGCGCGGCTTGCCAGCGGTCTCGACCAGCTTCTCGATGACATGCTTGGGGGCCGGCATGTCCGGGTTGCCCATGCCAAGGTCGATGATGTCGACACCCTTGGCGCGCTCGGCTGCCTTGATCTTGTTGACCTGCTCGAAAACATAGGGCGGCAGGCGCTTGATGCGATGAAAATTCGTGTTCATGGGCGTCTCTCCTCGCCTTTATGGCGGGCGTTATGCAGCGTGCACTAGCCGACATCTGTGAGGCTGTCGATCAATCCGGTGATTATCAATGCTGATTCGCAGCAATTTCGTTAACCAATCTCAACCCAATGGCCTCATTGCGGCAGTTTGATCGGCGCTGGCGGTGGTGTTGCGCCGGCTGCCTTGGCAGCGGCACCTGCCTGCTCATTCCTGGCACGAATTTGATCGAGGTCGCCTTCGATGGATTTGAACTCCTGCGGCGTCATCTTGCGTGCCGGGCGCTCCACCCTTGTGCCAACTGGAATGTAGGACTGTTCACCACGGCGCGTTTCCCGGACAAAATCCTTGGACTCTGGCGGCGTGGTCGCAAAGCCCACAACCTGTGCCGTCGATTTGAGCGGGCTTGCGCCATCGCTCTGGCAAGCGCCCAGCACCACCGCGAGGGTGACCAGGGCGATGCAGCCTTGCGCCTTGATGCGCATCATCGAAAGACCTCATTCCAGCGTTTTATGGTGACTGATCCTGCAAATAGGATCATGTGGGCTATTGGCAATTGATGCCTGTGTCATACACTTCCATTAGGGCAGAAACGAGATACACGTGACGAAAGACAAACGCGTCGCGCGCAGGTCGGAGAACCATGTGATGGCTACCATGGACCCTAGACCAGAGCTGGAGCTGCAACCCGCAGCTATCGCACCAGCCACGCATGGAACACACAACATTCCAGCTGCACGAAAGCGCACACGCCTGAAGACCAAGACGGCCACCGCGCCAGCGCCAGAGCCAGTTCCCGAAGTTCCGGCAAAACCTCAAGAAAAGCCTCATGTCGCGCCGGCCGCAGCACAATCCAGCTCCACGCATGCAAAACCAGTCGCCACGGCGCACGCCACTTCTGATGACGCCCCTCTCGGCACATCACTTCCGAACATCGAGGCGCTCTCGCTCAATATGGGGCGGTTCGTTGAGGAAGCTGGCAAGGCCGCTGCGGCATATTTCAAGCCGATCGAGCGCGGCGAGATGACAAATTCCGGCGTTGCCGATGAGGTCAGCGATATTGTCCGCACGCTCGGGCGTGTTGCCGAGAAATGGATTGCTGACCCGGTCAAGGCAGTTGAAGCGCAATCGGCGCTGACAACGCGCTTCTTTGATTTGTGGGGCGCAACCCTTCGCAAGGCCAATGGCGAAGAGGTTCAGCCAATCGCGACACCTGAGCCGAAGGATGCCCGCTTTGCTGATGCCGAATGGCAGGAAAACCCGCTGTTCGATTTCATGAAGCAGGCCTATCTCGTCACATCGAACTGGGCGAATGATCTGGTCGAGAGAGCCGAGGGGCTCGATGACCACACCCGTGACAAGGCCCGATTCTATGTGAAGCAGATTTCTGGCGCGGTCTCGCCCTCGAATTTTGTCGCCACCAACCCGGAACTGCTCCGCCAGACGTTGAGCGAAGGCGGCGAAAACCTCGTGCGTGGCATGAAAATGCTCGCCGAGGACATCGAGGCTGGCAAGGGTTCGCTCAAAATCCGCCAATCGGATCCCACCCGTTTCGAGGTGGGCGTCAACATGGCCACCACGCCCGGCAAGGTCGTGTTCCGCAATGATCTGATTGAGCTGATCCAGTATGCGCCATCCACGCCAACTGTGCTGAAGCGCCCGCTGCTGATCGTGCCGCCATGGATCAACAAATTCTATGTGCTCGATCTCAACCCGGACAAGAGCTTCATCCGCTGGGCGGTGTCGCAAGGGCTCACCGTGTTTTGCGTCTCCTGGGTCAACCCGGATGAGCGCCATGCAGATAAGGGCTTCGACAACTACATGAATGAGGGCATCCTTGCCGCGGTGGGGGCCATAGACGCAGCCACAGGCGAGCGCGATGTGACTGCGATCGGCTATTGCGTCGGCGGCACGATGCTGGCCGTGACGCTCGCCTACATGGCGGCAGTGGGCGATGACCGCATCTCCAGCGCCACCCTCTTCACCACACAGGTGGATTTCGCTGATCCGGGCGAGCTCAAGGTCTTCGTTGATGAGGAGCAGATTGCCTCGACCGAAGAGCAGATGGAGCAGAAGGGCTATCTTGAAGGTTCGCGCATGTCTGGCGCGTTCAACATGCTGCGGCCCAATGAGCTTATCTGGGGTTATGCGGTCAATAATTACGTGCGCGGCAAGACGCCCTTCGCCTTTGACCTGCTCTACTGGAATTCAGACTCCACGCGGATGCCCAAGCGCAACCACTCCTTCTATCTGCGCCAGTGCTATCTTCATAACAACCTCAGCCAAGGCAGGATGGAGCTGTGCGGCCAGCGGCTGGACATGGGCAAGGTCACCATCCCGATCTTCAATCTGGCCGCGAAAGAGGACCATATCGCGCCAGCAAAATCGGTTTTTGTCGGCTCCAAATCTTTTGGCGGACCAGTACATTATGTGATGTCCGGCTCTGGCCACATTGCCGGCGTCATCAACCCTGCCAGCAAGCCGAAATATCAATATTGGACGGGCGGTGCGCCCGTGGGCGAGTTCGAGGACTGGGTCGCCAAAGCCGAAGAGACGCCCGGCACATGGTGGCCGCACTGGATCGACTGGGTCCGCAAGCAGGCCCCGGAAGAGGTGCCGGCACGCGAGCCCGGCAGCGGCAAGCTCAAGCCCCTCTGCGATGCCCCCGGCGAGTATGTCAGGGCCAAGGGCTGAGCCCTGATTTGTGTCGGGCGCGCGCCTTTGCGATAGGCTAGCCGCCTGGATCCAGCCGCGCCATCACTCAGCCCATTTTCCAAGGTTCCAAAACAAAACCGGCGCGGGTTGCCCCACGCCGGTTTTTGATTTGTCAGCGATTGATGTCGATCAATGCGTCAAAGATCAGTATTTGGTCACGACAGCGCGGGCGGCAGGCTGCGGAATGGAAGGATCATCCCAGCGATATGTGATGCCAACTGAAGCGATGTGAATATGCGGCTTGGCTTCATATGCCACGTTCACATTGCGGAATTGCGGATGGGTCACTGCGTTGTAGTCGACCTTCGCGTTTGCGACGTGGATGTAGGTGTAGCCAAGATCAACCTTCAGCTTCGGCGTGACCATGTAGCTCATACCACCGCTGAGCCAGAGGCGATCATTGTCCGAGATGAACACCGTGCGGTTGGTGTCATTGACGGCCGAGAGCTCATAACCAACACCGGCGCGAAGCGTGAGCGCATCGCTCGCCTTGTATTCAACACCGCCGGAGAAATACCAGCTGTCGTCATACACGAAGTTCAGGCTGCTCACGGGGAGCTGGTTGAGCTGGTTCACGATCGGAATGCGACGGAACTTGCTCCAGTTCGTCCATTCGACGCCGGCATGCACCTGCCATGTGTCGTTGATGCGGTGCGAGAGACCGACAACGACTGAGTCAGGCAGGTTGAGGTTGGCGCGGATCGGCAGGATCGGGAAAGCGGCATTCACGCCAAGGAAATCACCATCGAGCTGATGGCGGATCGATGAGCGGTAAGCGATGCCGATCTGGGTGTCCTTGGTCGGGGTGATGTTCACACCGACGCGGTAGCCCCAGCCAATGTCATTGCCATCAAGGATGGCAGGAGTGGCTGTCGGGGCCAGTGAGGTGGCCTGTGAGAGGCGCGCCTTGAAATACTGCACCTGCAGTGCACCACCGACTGAGAGCCAATCGTTGATCTGGTAGCCAAAGGTCGGTGCGACATTGACCGAGCGGATCTTGGCGCTGCGGCCATAGGTCTGGCCGGAATAAACCTGATTGTCCGCCTTGGAGCGAAGCCCCCAGGGAGCACCGTTGGTCAGACCGACCCAGAAACGGTCAGTCAGCTGCCAGGCGGTGGCCGAAGCCGGAACGAATGCGCCAGCGCCGCCGATGTTGCCCGAACCAAGCTGCGAGCCCGGTCCGCCGAGAGCGCCAGGGATACCCTGAACAGGCACACCGTTCACAGTTGCCGGGCGAGTCACGTCATAAGACGCATTCGGCAGGATGTAGGTGAAGTTCCAGTTGCTGGTGCGCCCCGGGAACATGGTGATGATGGCGGGGTTCCACGCCATGCCGGCCAGACCGATACCGCCGGAGGCGGCACCGGCATAGGCCATGCCGAGGCCCTCGGCACCCTGGCCGGAGCGGATGGCAAAAGAGCTGGCCTGCGCGGCTGAGGCCGCTGCAAGCGAAAAGGCGGAAACGGCTGCGAGAGCGAAGAGCTTCTGGCGGAGCATGATCGGCGTTGCCTCGTATTGTCTTTTTGGTTTGCGAAAGGCGTGTGGCTCTGAACCTCAGCCACATTCGAGCCGTAATTTGCCAAGCAGCTGTTTTTTAAGCAATCCCGCTTTTTGGTGAGGCAATTGAACGCTGCCAGCTGTTTTTGCCAAAACACACCATTTTCAAGCAAGGTTGCATCCAAAAGTTGTCGCCACCTCACGGTTTAGGCCTGAACCATCACAAAAACAGCGCTCCCGGCTTGATCCCGACTTGTGAAAACCGGGGTGTTTCCGACCCTGCGTGACAAAATCGCAACAAATCCGGGAGCATCTGCGCCTGACACAGACCGCTCTGTCAGCTTCCGGGCTTGCAAAACCGCGGTTGGCCGCGCGAATGTGCGCGCTCCTGCACGTTACAATCACAAGAATCAGGGAGACGGGGGATGAAACTGTTGCGCTATGGCAAGCCGGGCAAGGAGAAGCCGGGCATTATCGATGCTGAGGGACGCATTCGCGATCTCTCTGGCATCATTGATGATATTTCCGGCAAGGCGCTCACAGCCAAGTGGCTTGCCAAAATCGGCAAGGCCAAGATCGACAAGCTGCCGCTGGTGAAGGGCAAGCCCCGCATCGGGCCATGCGTCGCAGGCGTGCGCAATTTCATCGCCGTCGGCCTCAACTATGCCGACCATGCCGCCGAGACCGGCGCGCCGATCCCGGAACAGCCCATCCTGTTCAACAAGGCACCAAACTGCATTGTCGGCCCGGATGATGAGGTGATGTTGCCCAAGGGCTCCAAGAAGACCGATTGGGAGGTCGAGCTCGCCATTGTCATTGGCGAAGGCGGCTCCAACATCGCCAAGAAAGACGCGATGAAGGCCATTGCCGGCTTCTGCGTCTGCCATGATGTCTCCGAGCGCGAATATCAGATCGAGATGGGCGGACAATGGATGAAGGGCAAGGGCTGCCCCACCTTCGGCCCGCTTGGGCCTTGGCTGGTCACGCCAGACGAGATCAAGGATGTGCAGAAGCTCGACATGTGGCTCGACGTGAATGGCGAGCGGATGCAATCCGGCTCGACCAAGACCATGATCTTCGGCGTGGCGCATCTGGTTTCCTATATCAGCCGATTCATGCGACTTGACCCGGGCGATGTCATCACCACGGGGACGCCTCCCGGCGTTGGGCTTGGCATGAAGCCGCCGCGTTATCTCAAGGCTGGCGATGTCGTCAGCCTCGGCATTGCCGGCCTTGGCCAGCAGATGCAGACCATCACCGCTTACAAGGCTTGAAGCACACACAATGACTGCGCGTTACACACTCTACGGAATCTGGCTCTCGGGCCCTGCCTACAAGATCGGCCTGATGCTGACGCTGGCGGGCGAGAAGTTTGACTATCAGCACACCGGTCCACGCGATGATGCGAAGAAGGCAGAGTTTCTGGCGATGAACCGCTTCGGCCAGGTGCCGCTACTCACCGATAACGAGAATGGCCGGCATTTCTGCCAATCCGCCGCCATCCTCGAATATCTGGCTGACACCACCAAGAAGTTCCGCGCCACCTCCCCCGCCGCCCGTCAGCAGGTGAAAGAGTGGATGTATTGGGAATTTGACCGGCTCGCCGCGCCCATCTTCCGTTTGCGTGGTCAGCGCCTTGGCTTCCGCTCGATCCATCAAGCCACTGCCGAGATGTATTTCACGGAAGGCAATGCGGCCCTGAAGGTGCTGGATGATCAGCTCGCCGGCAAAAGCTGGCTGGTGGGCCGCAAGGCCACCATCGCCGACATCGATGTTTACGGCGTGGTCTCATATGCCAGCGCTGGCGGGTTCGACCTGAAGAAGTACAAGAGTATCTCCAAATGGATGAAGCGTTTTGAGGCACTGCCGGGCTTCGGCACAGCGGAAGAAATCCTGCCCAAGGTGAGCCGCAAGGCGTAAGCAGCATGCCGCTAATGGCAAGCAAGCCTGACATCCTGATCCGCCCGGCAGTCCGAGAGGATTTGCCGGGCATTGTCCATGTCTTCATGGGCGATGATGGCTCTCCCAAGGGTGATGTCTGGAATGAAGGCACGCGGCCCGCTTATCAGGCCGCATTTGCCGCAATTGCGGCTGACACCAATCAGCATCTCCTCGTTGTCGAGAAGGATGGC
>JBOFIL010000264.1:0-3249 GCA_051650165.1 Allobosea sp. | reverse complement strand
TCCTCGCCGGTGCGCTGGATGATGTCTGCACGGCGAATGAGTGTCAGCTTCGGCTTGTCTATTGTTACGAGCTGCGCATCATAGACCGGCAACCAGCGCGCATCGCGCACCCGGTATGTCACGCTGAAAGCGGCCTTTGCCTCGCGCGGAGCCTCAATTGCGATGGCGAGATCGAGCTTGTTTGCGGGTTGGCCGCGCTGGCGCTGATCCAACGCCTCAAGCGCCTTGATCTCGGTTTCGGTCTCGGCGGCCTTGGCACGCTCGGCCACCAGCCTTGCATTGACGGCGGCGGTCGCTTCGCCCAGCGCGGTCCAGGCCGCGCGGGCCTGCGCAATATCGAGGCCCTTCTCGCGCGCAGCGCCTTCCGCGCTCGCCAATGTCAGGCGCTCGATTGCGCGCTTCTCGGCCTCAGCCGCATCCATGCGGGCCTGGGCATGGGCCAACTCGCCGCGCAGAGTTTTAAGCTTGGCGGCAGTCTCGCCAGAGGGCTGGCCGGCGGGCGCGGCGCGGCTTTCCACCGTGCCAAGCGTCACGGCTTGATCGGCTTTTGCCTCAACCCGCACCGAGGCCGGGTCAACACCTGCGGGGAGATTGCGCAGGATCAGCACGTGCTCGCCCGCTGGCAATATGGCCTCCCCTGCCCTCGTCACCATCGCGCCATCTGGGAAAACCGTGACGGCATCCACCTTCGAGGAAAGCGCGATGTCAGCGGCCAGCGCTGGCACAGCGACGAGAAGCGCGAGGGCGGCAACAGCACCAGAAAGGCGAATGGCGAACGGCATGAGTGATCTCCGGACCAGATGAGCCTAACGCTAGACAACGCCTTGCGGCAATTTCACGGCAGAACCACGCTAAATACGCGATCAGGCTTGCTTCAAGCCCGCCCTCGGGCGGATTTCATGGGCTTGACGAGTTGTTCTACGAAGTTCCGCAGCTCGGTGGTGCGGCGTTCATCCTCCAGCACCTCGGCATCCAGCCCCAGCTTCCAGGCCAGATCCTTGCGGCTCTTGTTGGCATCAAGCGCCACCAATTCATTGAGATGCGCATCGGCAGCGGCAAGGTCGGCGTAGAAGCCTTCCTTGACGAGCAACTCGCGGCGGCGGCGGAGGATGCTGACAAGTTCGGTCAGGGTGAATTCGGGGTGATACTGCACACCCCAGAACACGCCGCCATGGGCGCGGATTTCGACGGCCTGCACCTGCGACATCTGATTTGACGCAAGCAGTGTTGCGCCCTCCGGCAGCACCGCCACCTCATCTTCATGTGTGCAGGGCGCATCAAAAATGACGGGACGCCCCGCCAGCAGCGGATGCGCCATGCCGGCTTCAGTCTTGGTGATACGCCGGGCAATGCCAACCTCGCGGCCCTTCGGGTTCTTGTGAACAGTGCCACCCGCGGCGGCTGCGCCCATCTGGATGCCCCAGCAGGAGCCAAAACAGGGCGTGCCGCTTTCATAGACCGCGCGCATCAGCTCGATCTGGCGCGTGATGTCGGGTGTCATGTCGTAGAGGTTCAGCGCCGAGCCGGTCAGAAACACCGCATCATAGCTGGCCAGCCCTTCGCCGCCCGGCAGGTTCGCGCCATGATCTGTTGGTCGCACAATGTCATGAACTGCACTGGGCACAACGCCTCGCAAAACCTCTGCGTAGGATTCGCCCGGCGTCATGCCGAAGTTGATGCGGTGTGTCTCACGCAAGGTGGCAACATTGCCATCAACAATCAGAAAACGCAGTGCTGCGGCCATCGGTTTTTCATCTGGGAAAGCCTGATGCAGGGCTGCGGCAGGCACATGCAAGGATCGAGCGGGACGTATGCGCTGGTCGTAGCATGACTCGGCGAATTGGACAGTCTATTGCGGGCATCCCTGCCACTCTGCCTGTGCAAGCCTTCCCAGACGTAAAGACGTTAGATGCATTCCTTACTCGCCCGCCTTTGGACCAGTCCCTATCTTTTGCTGACACTGACAGCGCTGATGTGGGGCGGGAATGCCGTGGCGAGCCGGCTGGCTGTGGGCAATATCGCTCCAATGGCGCTCACCAGCCTGCGCTGGGCCTGCGTCTCGGCCATATTGCCCTTCTTCCTGCGCAAGGAACTCCTTGCCGCCGCGCCCGTGCTGAAGGCCAATTGGCGGCTGATCATGTTCATGGGTGTGTTCGGATACACGGCCTTCAACGCACTGATGTATCTCGCCGCCTATTCCACCACTGCGATCAATATGGGCATCATGCAGGGCTCCATCCCTGTCGTGGTGTTGATTGGCGCATTTGTCTGGTTCCGCACACCCATCGGGCCATTGCAGGCGGCGGGCGTTATGGTCACGCTGCTCGGCGTCATCCTGATGACCGCGCGCGGTGATTTCAATGTGCTGAAAAGCCTCGCCTTCGCCACGGGCGATCTATGGATGCTGCTGGCTTGCCTGTTTTATGCCAGCTACACGCTGTCGCTGCGGCTGCGCCCGGATGTGCCGGGTCTGGTGTTCTTCGCGGCCATGGCTGCTGTGGCATGCGTGATCTCGATCCCGCTTATCGTGGCGGAAATTGTATCTGGCGCAGGCTATTGGCCGACATGGCAGGGCTGGCTGATCCTGCTTTATGTGGCCATTGGCCCATCGTTCCTGTCGCAGCTTTTCTTCATGCGGGGTGTTGAGCTGATCGGGCCGGGGCGCGCCGGCGTGTTCGTCAACCTGGTTCCTGTGTTCGCGGCGTTTCTGGCCGTGCTGATCCTTGCCGAGCCCTTCGCCTGGTATCACGGCGTCGCATTGATGCTGGTGCTCGGCGGCATTGCATTGGCGGAGAAAGGCAAGCGCGCATGAGAACCTTATCCCGTCTCGAAATCACCCTTTTCCGCTTGCAGGCGCAGCATGCCTGTCTTGGCTGGCTGTTCAGCCAGATCAAGGACATGCCGGGGATCGTGCTGGAGCTTGGCCTTGGCCATGGGCGCACATTCGACCATCTGCGCCGCCATCTGCCTGAGCGGGACATTTATGTGTTCGATCTGGAAAACGCGGCCTATGAGGATTGCCAGCCCGATCCGCGCTTCCTGATGCTGGGCCAGATCGAGCAGACCCTGCCGCAGCTCTACAAGGACCACGCTGGCAAGGTGGTGCTCGCCAATTCCGATATTGGCTCGTTCAGCGCCGAGCATAGCCGCGCCAATGCGGCCATGATGGAGCGGACCCTGCCGCCCCTGATCATGCCGGGCGGCTTCGTGATGTCGGATTGCCTGCTTCATATGCCCGGCTTCGAGGCC
>JBOFIL010000263.1:0-4154 GCA_051650165.1 Allobosea sp. | reverse complement strand
GATGATCCGTATTTGACGAAATCATAGTTCACCAGCTTCATCTTCGTCAGGTCAGGCGCTTTCGGGGGCAAGGGCGTCGCGGTGTTTGAGGGCATCTGGAGCTGTTTGGCGACATCGTAGCCCAGCTTCTGCGCATCGGGCGTCAGCGCCCATTCGTAGAACTTGCGGGCATCATCGCCATTGCGCGAACCTGCTACCAGCGACATCGAGCCGATCTCGTATCCGGTGCCTTCGCATGGCGTGTTGTAGCCAACCGGGAAGCCGGCGTTGCCTTCCTGGACTGCATCATGCACGAAGGAAAGGGAAATGCCGGTCTCGCCGCGCGCCACGGCCTTGATCGGGCCTGTGCCCGAACGCGCATAGGCGTTGATGTTGGGGTGGATTTCCTTGAGGTAGGCAAAGGCACGGTCTTCGCCCCAGAGTTGAACCAGCGTGGCGATGATCGTGTAGGCCGTGCCGGATGAATTGGGGTTGGCGACCTGAATTTCGCCCTTGTATTCGGCCTTGGCCAGGTCCGCCCAGCATGTGGGCTCTGGCATGTTCTTCTTTTTCAGCAGCTCCGTGTTGAACCCGAAACCCACCGCCCCGGAATAAATGCCGACGGTGCGCTTCTTCGCGGTGGCATATTGTTGCTGCGCCCAAGGCTGGAGCCTGTTGATCGTCTGGCTGTCGACCGGCTCGCTCAGGCCCTCTTCCGCCGCGATCAGATGCGGATCACCCGTGCCGCCGAACCAGACATCGATCTTCGGGTTCTGCTTTTCTGCGCGCAGCTGGGCCAGGCTTTCGCCCGAACCCTTCATGCTCATGTTGACCTTGATACTGCTGGCTTTCTCGAAGCCTGCGGCAATAGCCTGGCACCATTCGGCCTGCACCGAGCATAGCACATTGACCTGCGCATTCGCCGAAGTCGTGCCGAAAAGCAGGAAGGCAGCCACAACAGGAGCTGCATAGCGCAGATGAACAGTCATATGATCCTCCCCAGGACACATCGTTATTTGTTGCCAGCTACATAAATGCATTTTTGCATCATTGTCAGCCGCTTAACGTGGCGCACGCAAAACATTTCTTACCTGGGAAGCCTGTGCGGCCCTGCGCGTGATCTCTGGCCAATCCTTTGCCGCGATCAGGGGCGTTGGCGCGATCCATGATCCGCCCACCGCCACGACGGTTCCCGTAGCAAAATAACCGGCCATATTCGCTTCCGTCACGCCGCCCGTGGGGCAGAAGCGCAACTGCGGAAAAGGCCCGCCCAGCGCTTTGAGCATGGCAGGCCCGCCCGCCTGCTCAGCTGGGAAGAACTTGACCAGATCAATGCCGAACCCAAGCGCCGCCATGCAATCCGAGGCCGTGGCAACACCTGGCAGCCATGGCAACCCAGCACCGCGCGCGGCTTCCGCTACATCAGCACTGAAGCCGGGGCTGACCGCCATCTTCGCGCCTGCGCTGGCAACATCCGTGATCTGCTTCGCTGTCAGAACCGTGCCGGCGATCACCAGCATGTCCGGCAAGGCATCGGCCACACGGTGAATGCCGCCAAGGCCCGCCGGGTTTCGCAAGGTGATCTCGATGGCATCAATGCCGCCCGCCAGCAGCGCCCGCGCTAGCGGCTCGGCGCTTTCCACATCCGGCAATTGCACCACGGGGATGACGCTGCAGGCGATGAAGCGACTGACAGGGCCGGCAACAGGGTCAGACATGACTGGCGCGCGCTTTCGTTTGTTCTCTCGGGATAACGATTATCGACGCGGCACCATGCCCAAGGCAAGCCGTGCTTGATCGTATTGGCCGATGCGCTATCCCTGAGACCAGCGCCGGGCAACCGGCAAAACAGGAGAGCCGCCATGCAGACCTTCTTTGTCGAGATCAAATGCCGGCTCGGCAAAACCTATCAGGTCGCCAGCGCCCTGGCCGACAAGGAGATCGCCTCCGAGATTTACTCGACCGCCGGCACCTATGACATCCTGGCCAAATTCCATGTGCCCAAGGATGTCGACATCGGCCATTTCGTCGCCGAGCACGTGCAGACCATTCCCGAAATCGCCGATACCCACACCATCATCACGTTTAAAGCTTTTTGACGCCATGCCATGCGGCCAGGTTGTGCAAGGCCTTCTGACGCGCCGCCATGCTGCGAGGCCATTTAAAAAGGACGCCGCGCCATGCGGCGCGGCTATGGCCATCACTGGCTGCAATGGTCCACCAGCCGCCCCAGCGTGGCGAGGCACTTCTCCAGCTCAGCGATCTCGATGTACTCGTCGGGCTTGTGGGCCTGGCTGATCGAACCGGGCCCCAACACCACGGCGGGAATGCCAGCGATGGCTGTGAACAGCCCGGCCTCGGTGCCATAGGCCACCTTGGCGTGGTCATTGCGCCCTGAAAGATGCTTGGCAAGAGAAACGATGGCGGCATCGGGCTGCGTGTCGAGGCCAGAGAAACCGGCATAGACCTCCATCTCGATGCCAGCGCAGGGATCAATGCGCTGCATCTGCGGAAGCAATTCACTCATCGCATAGGCGCGCACCTGGTCCATCAGCGCATCAGGATCATCCTGCGCTATGGTGCGAAACTCGAACACCATCTCGCAGCGCTCCGGCACGATGTTGAGCGCCTCGCCGCCATGCATCATGCCGACATGCCCGGTGGAATGCGTGATGTCGTAAAGCGCATCGCGTGGGCCTTCGCGCTCCAACCGGGCGGCAATGTCGGCAATGCGGGCCACGATGCGTGCGCCGAACTGCACGGCATTCACCGCCTGCGGCGCGAGCGAGGAATGCGCGCCCGTGCCCGTCACCACCAGCCGCGCACTGCGCTTGCCCTTGTGGCCGATGATCACCTGCATGCTGCTTGGCTCGCCGATGAAGGCCCCCAGCGGCTTCACCGGCTGCTCGTTGAGCCACCGCAGCATGGGCCTGACCCCAACGCATCCCACCTCCTCATCATAGGAGAAGGCGAGATGGATGGGACGGGTCAGCTTCGCGCTCACCATCTGCGGCACCAGCGCAAGGCAGCAGGCCAGATAGCCCTTCATATCGACTGCGCCGCGGCCATAGGCCCGGCCATTGGCAATACGCAAAGTGAATGGATCGGAGCTCCAATGCTGCCCATCCACCGGCACGACATCGGTATGGCCAGAGAGCACATAGCCGGGCATTTGCGCCGGGCCGATGGTGGCGAACAGAGCTGCCTTCTGGCCGGTCTCGTCAGGAAAACGCCGGCATGTGATGCCGTGCGTTGAGAGGTAGCGCTCCACCCAGTCGATCAAGGCAAGATTGGAGTTGCAGCTTACAGTGTCAAAGCCGACCAGGGCTGCCAGGATTTCAAGGGCATAGGCGGCACTTGAAGCCTGCGTGACATCTTGTCTGCTCATGACCACGCCCCATCGCCGCGCAGCTTGGGCGGGCGCACCGCGCGTGAGTAGCCATCATTCTCAAGGTCTCGCACGAGCAGATCAGCAAAGCGACGTGCTGCCGGATCAATCCCGCCAGACGCCGGAAACAGCAGATAGGTGCGATAGGAAATGGCCGGGTGGAACGGCCGCCAGACTGTTCCAGGGATCGGCGTCATTGCGAGCGGGAAGGGGTTAAAGATGCTGAGGCCAAGGCCAAGCCGGACCAGCTCGGCGGCAAAAGCCGTCACTGACACCTCGGCGACCATGTTGGGCCGCACGCCCGCGCGCTGGAAGCATTTGTCGATCTGGCCGCGCGCCGCAAACCTGTGCGGCAACAGGATCAGCGGCACATCGGCAAGATCAGTCGCTGATATGGCTGGCAATGCGGCCAGCGGATGATCCTCCGGCATCAGCACATGCACATCAGCCTCGCGGATTATTTCGGCGCGGATGGCCGGATGGCCCACTGGCATATCGAGCAGGCCCAGATCCGTCCGCCGATCCGCCACCGCAGCCAGCACATCCGTGCCGGTGCATATCTCGACTGAATAGGTCAGCGATGGCTCGATGTCGCGCATCTTTGCGATGAAGCCAGTGAGCACAAGCTGCGCGAGCGTCGGCGAGGCAGCAATCTTGAGCAGCGTGCGCCCTTCGGTCCGGTGTGGCCAATGGGTCAGGCGGGCGGCTGAATAGCGAGCGGCCAATGCGCGCCTCCAGCGAGGCTATGGCGCGCGATACCGCCGGCTGCGAGATGCCCAGAAGATGC
>JBOFIL010000262.1:0-9062 GCA_051650165.1 Allobosea sp. | reverse complement strand
CGACGCCATGCAGGCCGCCGGAGGTTTCATAGACTTTCGAGTCGAACTTGCCGCCTGCGTGCAGTGTGCAGAGAATGACTTCGAGCGTCGATTTATCCGGGAATTTCGGATGCGGCTCGACAGGGATGCCGCGGCCATTGTCGGTGACGGCAAGATAGCCATCTTCAGTCAACTCGACCTCGATGAAGGTGGCATGGCCAGCGACCGCCTCATCCATCGCGTTGTCGATCACCTCGGCGAAGAGATGATGCAGCGCCTTTTCATCCGTGCCGCCAATATACATGCCGGGGCGGCGGCGCACGGGCTCCAGCCCTTCCAGCACCTCGATGGAGGAGGCGTTATAAGCTGCTTCGGCTGCATTCTGTGCGCGAGTGGAAGGCGCGGAAATAGCGGAGGGGGATGCAGGCGCAGGCTTTGCCGGCGATTGCGGCATTGGTGCAGGCAGCAGAGCGGGTGTAGCGGCTGGCAAAGGCTTCACCTCGCCAGATGCAACAGGCCCACCAAAAAGATCGCCATTCTCGCTCATGCTTATGCCGCTATCCTGATTCGGCTGACATTATGCCATGGCTTGAGGCCGCGCGCGCCGCGCTGTCAGCTTGTCACCAAAAATGCGCGCGGGGAGGCGGAGCCTCTAAACAGGACCCCAGACATGCAAACGGGCGACCCTTCGGCCGCCCGCCACTGACCATCGCCGCAGTACATCCGTGCTGGCGCGGTCTGACCCCAGGATCGAATCACGCGACGGTTAACAGCGGGTTACCGCCAGCCGTGCGCTTCGCTCACTGCGATGCCTGCCTCATATGCTGACGCAATGTGTCGCTTTCAAGACGCGGACAAAACATGTGCATGAAAGCGCACATTGCGAAGCATAATCAGACGGCAATCTTGCCGCCGCCCCGGCGCGTGATCGCAACAATGGAAGGCCTTGGCGGCACGCCATCCTTGAAATCCGGCCAGCGGGTGGAAGGCGTGTTGAAGGTTACCGGCTTGGCGTTCGGGTCATCCTCATCCGCTTCGCCCGGATGTTGGATCGCGACGAAGAACGTCTCCATATCCGGTGTCATTTCCGGGCCGCAAAGCTCGGCGCCATTGGGGCAGCGGAAGAACAGCTTGGAGGTGCCGCGTGCAGCGCCTTCTGTCTCCATCGCCCAGACGCCGTCAGCGCGGCCTGTCTTGGAGGGGGCATTGCCATCAGTCGCAATCCAGAGGCGGCCATCGGCATCCACTGCGCAATTGTCCGGCATGCCGAACCAGCCATCCTTGGTGGTGGCGGGGTTGAAGGTTGCGCCGACTGCCGCAATGGAGGGATCGCCGCACTTCACCAGAATTTCCCAGCGGAATTTGGTCGACGCATGGTCCCGGCCATCAGGGAGCATCTCGATGATATGGCCGAAGCGGCTTTCAGCGCGCGGATTGGCACCATCGACCTGATCGGCCTTTCGGCGAGAGTTGTTGGTGAGCATGACGTAGACCTTGTCGGTCTTCGGGTTGGCCTCGACATCTTCGGGGCGGTCCATCTTTGTCGCGCCGAGCAAATCTGATGCGCGGCGCGCTTCGATCACCACATCGCCCTGGCTGCGGAAGCCGTTGGCTTCGGTCAATGGGCCCTGGCCGAACACCAGCGGCAGCCATTCGCCCGTGCCGTTCGCATCATAGCGCGCGACAAACAGCGTGCCGCGATCGAGAATGTCGCGGTTGGCGGCAGGGTTGGCGCGGTCGACTGCCGCTTCGGTGACGAACTTGTAGACATAATCGAAGCGCTCATCATCGCCCTGATAAACGACGAAGCGGCCATCGCGGTTGATAATGTTGGCTGCGCCCTCATGCTTGAAGCGGCCCATGGCGGTGCGCTTCTTCGGCACGGAATTCGGATCACGCGGGTCAATCTCGACCACCCAGCCAAAACGGTTCGGCTCATTGGGCTCCTTCGAGACATCGAAGCGATCATGATAGGCGCCCCAGTTGAACCAGCGTCCTGGAATGCCCATGCGCTTGTAATTGGTGCTTTCGGCATGGGTGTCGGGGATAGAGCCCCAGAAATAGCCGTTGACGTTCTCTTCGCAGGTCAACCACGTGCCCCATGGCGTGGTTGCGCCGGCGCAGTTGTTCAGCATGCCCCGCACCTTGCGACCAGCTGTATCATAAGAGGTTTTCATCCGCTCGAGACCCGCAGCAGGGCCGGTGATTTCCATTTCCGTCTCAGCAGTGATGCGGCGGGCAAAGCGGGAATTCTCCACCACGCCCCATTTGCCATTGGTGCCGCGTGCG
Organism: Allobosea sp.; assembly: GCA_051650165.1. Lineage (GTDB taxonomy): Bacteria > Pseudomonadota > Alphaproteobacteria > Rhizobiales > Beijerinckiaceae > Allobosea. Next base: position 6,794 of record JBOFIL010000262.1, on the reverse strand, counting down.
ATTTCCAGCACAGCCCCGCCATGCGCCATCATTTCGATGTCGACAATGTCCTTGGTCATTTCCTTGAAGGCGACATCGCGCCGATCCTGCCTGCCGGAAAGCTGCGGGAACATCAGCTCTTCATTCGTGTATTCATGGTTGACCACCAGAATGCCGCGCCGCGAGCCCTCTAGCGGAATATAACCCAGATAGTCGTTGTTGTAGCCAAACTGACGCGCCTGGGAGGCCGCCGTTTGCTTTTGCGGATCGAAGGCAGGCGAGCCCGGCAGCACCGGATCACCCCAGCTGATCAGCACATCGGCATCATAACCTTCGGCAACATGGTGTCTCTCATCGGAGCCGGCTGCCACTTCCTTGAAGTTGAAGCTCGGCGTTGTGTTGGCAGCCTGTGCTTGCGCCTTGCCGGCATCCAGCGCCACCTTGCCGGCTATGGTTGTGATGGCTGCCACACCCAGAACGCCGCCAAGCAGATCGCGCCGGTTGAAACGCGCAGCAATGACATCGCCAAGCGTCGGGTTGGTGCTGGTGTTGCTGCCATTATCCTCGGCAGCCTCGTAGGCTTGGCTTTTGTTGTGTGGAAGGGGGCCACTATCATTGCTCATCGTTGCTCTCCAAACATGACAGGAAAAGACAGGCCGGTTTTCTGCGGGCTGATTGCGACAAGCCGGTGACAGGCCGGAAGGCATGTTGCCCAGCTTTATTGTCCTTGCAAACTGACCGGCGCATACAAACCTGCAAAAGCGAATGCCATCGCCGTTTTCGTGCCTGATCCGTGCCCGATCTTTGTCGAAGTTTAACCCAATGACTCTAATCTCTTCAACGGACGAGATGGGAGTAGCGTGATGACGCAGGGTGTGTTGCTTGCCGCGAAGGCGGAACGGTTGGACCGCGCGGCCAAATTTGCCGGCGAAGTGTTTGGTCTTCCCTATGAAGACGAGATCAAGCCAGCGCCGCGTGCCGGTTATGGCACAGGGCGCATCTGGGCTGGCGCGATCGCGTTGATGGCCTGCGGCTATGTCTTCTTGATGTAATCCCGGATTGGTGGCGCGCATCAGTTTCCGGCGCATAACCAGGGCTGGTGCCAATTGCGCGTCATCATCATCAGTGATTTTGGTCATGTCAGTGGCGGTGCGGCCTATGTTGCCATCGCCAGCGCACGTGGGTTGGCAGAGGCTGGGCATGAGGTTGTCTATGCCTGCGCGGTGTCACCCGTGGACGCGGCCCTCACTCATCCTAACATCGAGGTTGCGGCGTTTGACGGCCAGAACATCTGGTCAGTCGGCTCGAAGCTTGCCGCGCTGAAACAGGCTGTCTGGAATACGCGGGCAGAGGAATTCATGACCGAGCTGCTCGCGCGCCAGCCGCGCGATGCGGTCATCCATATCCATCAATGGAGCAAGGCATTCTCGCCATCTGTGATCAGTGCAGCGGCAAAGAGTGAGCTGAGGGTTTTAGTCAGCCTGCATGATTTCTTCGCCTTCTGTCCTGTCGGCAGCTATTTCGATTATCGCGCCAAATCTCCCTGCCAACAGGTGCCGATGGGCGCTGGCTGCATCACCCGCAATTGCGACAGGGCAAGCTATGCACACAAGGGCGTGCGGGTGGCGCGGCAATGGAACACAAACCGGGCATGGGCTGCCTGCCGTGATCTTACCTTCATCCATGTTTCGCAAGGCGCGCGGCGCGTGGCGGAGCGCTTCCTCCCAGAGCACGCCAAGCATGCCGTGATAGAGAACATGATCGAGGCAGCAAGCGTGCCACCCGTCAATGTCATGGCCAATCGGCACCTGTTGTTCCTTGGGCGGTTCTCCTTCGAGAAGGGCGTGTTGCTGTTGGCCAAGGCGGCACAGCAGGCGAATATGCCCGTGCGCTTTGTCGGCGAGGGCGAGCTTGAGGCGGACATCCGCACCATCAATCCAGAGGCCGAGATAAGGGCCTGGGTTCCGGCAGATCAGGTAGCAGCAGAAATCGCGCAGGCGAGGGCAGTGATCGTGCCTTCCTATTTCGAGACCGGCCCGCTGGTTGCGCCGCAAGCCTGGGCGATGGGCGTGCCGGTTGTTCTGACAGACAGCACCGGAGCGGTGGGATGGCTTTCAGGTGAAGAGGCCCCGCTCATAGCCAAGGCTGGCAACGCGGCAAGCCTCGCGCATGTGCTGGGTTTGCTGGCCGATGACGCGCTGGTGTCCGATATGGGCGCCATCTCCCATGCGCGGTACTGGGCCGATCCGTTCACGGCGGAGCGGCATCTGGCTCTGACGTTGGCCGCTTACGGCTGATTGCACCTTTCAATTTTACAACCATCGATACTCCAGTTCTTTCCATGACATTATATAGGAATTATATCCTTGACATAGGAACTGAAGCTCTTTTATATGTTCTGGTAATGTTCTCAAAAGGAGACCGGACATGCCCTCATACAAGCTATTAGACGACATTGTTGTTGCACGAACCGCTGCTGCATCTGCCGGATGGACCGCATTCACCACACTCCAGCAGGTGTTTGATTATGCCCGCACACAAGACCGGACGCTTGTGTTCCAACCCGGTGTTTATGCTTCGGGAACGACCACAATCCTCACCACGAACGGCAGCGGCAAGCCGCTGCATGTCCGCGCTCTTCCAGGCTCTGTGACGCTTCAGTTCAACGGATCAAACATTTTCCTGCGCATTGAAGGACAGGCGAATGTACGGTTTGAAGGACTGATCTTCGACGGCCAGAACCGTGCGTTGACTGATTTTGTCGGCGGACGGAAAGCCTTCATTGCCGTTGCCAACAATGCCAGCAAGGTGGTGTTTGACAATTGCGACATTCGCAACTCGCCCGGCATTGGTCTCTACGTCACCAATGGCGCAACGGCAGACATCGTCTCATGCTCCATGTCGACGCACAATGTCGGCATCTGGAGTGAGAATGGCCAGATCCGCGCCCTGCGCAACCGCCTGAATGGCATGAGCGATAACGGCATTGCCGTGTGGCGCTCCAGCAATACGGGCGATAGCTCGATCATTGTCGGAAATACCATCAACGGCATCACCAATATTTCGGGTGGTACGGGCGAATATGGCAATGGTATCTCGGTGTTCCGCGCCATTGGCCTGACGATCTCAGAAAACCAGATCTACAACGCCACATATTCGGCCATTCGTTGCAATGGCGGCGGCGGTCATACGGTCACGAATAACAACATTTACAACATGCGTGAGGTTGCCATCTTTCTCGAAGCACCAGGTGTCGGCATTGATATGACCGGCATCGTCTGCGCCAACAATGCTATGGACACAGTCGGAAATGGCATCAGTGTTGCCAATTCGGGCCAGTTCAACGATGGCACGGCGCGGAGCGTCGTGATCGAGGGAAACCGGATCTCGAACGTGCTCAATAATCCCATCCCCGATGCGGGCTATTTCCCGCCAAGCACCATTGGTTGTGGCATCCATGTCGAGCAGGACTGCACGATTACTGGCAACCTGGTGGAAGGAGCTGCACGCATCGGCCTCTGGATTGGCACCAGCACGGCCTGTCGTGATCTGGTCGTGAGCGGCAACCTTGTGCGCAATGCCCCGATTGGCATCGGCGTTTCTGAAAATGCCTTCAATGAAGCCAACCGCAGCATTGTGGTTTCGGCCAACGTCGTGCGCTCGGCAGGCATTGGCGGCATTGTGCCGATCCTCTTCACCGGGACGACGGTCAATCGTGTCGGGACTGTGGAATATGGCAACAATCTGGCCACCACAGCCGGCAGTGTGACGCTAGGCCATAACCGCTACGTTTGATGGGTGTCGTGTTTGAAAAACCACTGGTCATAGATGCACGGTGACCAAGAAAAAACCGGGGCATTACTGCCCAAGATAACAAGAAAAAACCGGGGCATTTCTGCCCCGGTTCAAGATGGGCTGCGGTTGCAGCCGGGAGGAAAAGAGAGGCGAAAGAGGCCGGCGCCTGGCCCAACCTCCTTCGCCAAACTGATCAGCAGGAGTAGTACATCACGAACTCAAGCGGGTGCGGGGTCATGCGGAACTTGTCCGCTTCGCCCTTCTTGAGATCGATGTAGCTGTCGATGAAATCATCGTTGAACACGCCACCGGCCTTGAGGAAGGCGCGGTCCTTGTCGAGCGAGGCGAGGGCCTCATCGAGCGAGCCGCACACGGTCGGGATTTTCTTCAGCTCCTTGGCCGGCAGATCATAGAGATCCTTGTCCATGGCGGGGCCTGGATCGATCTTGTTGATGATGCCGTCAAGGCCGGCCATCAGCATGGCTGCGAAGGCGAGATACGGGTTGGCTGTGGGGTCCGGGAAACGAACCTCGACGCGCTTGGCCTTCGGGCTTGTTGTCCACGGGATACGGCACGAGGCGGAGCGGTTGCGTGCCGAATAGGCGAGCAGCACCGGAGCCTCATAGCCCGGCACCAGACGCTTGTAGCTGTTGGTGGAGGGGTTGGTGAAGGCGTTCAGCGCCTTGGCGTGCTTGATGATGCCGCCAATGTACCACAGGCATTCCTGGGAGAGGTCCGCATACTTGTTGCCGGCCATGATGGGCTTGCCACCCTTCCAGATCGACTGGTGGACATGCATGCCCGAGCCATTGTCGCCAAAGACAGGCTTCGGCATGAAAGTCGCAGACTTTCCATAGCTTTGCGCGACATTGTGAATGCAGTACTTATAGATCTGCATCTGGTCGCCCATCTTCACGAGCGTGTCGAACTTCATACCAAGCTCGTGCTGGGCGGAGGCGACCTCGTGGTGATGCTTTTCGACGGCAACGCCCATGGCGGCCATGGAGGCGAGCATCTCGCCGCGGATGTCTTGCGCCGAGTCCAGCGGCGGGACGGGGAAATAGCCGCCCTTGGTCTGGATGCGGTGGCCCATATTGCCGCCCTCATAATCGGTCATGCCATTGGTCGGCAGTTCCGAATGATCGAGCTTGAAGCCAGTGTTGTAAGGGTCAGCGGCAAACTTCACATCGTCAAAGATGAAGAATTCTGCTTCCGGGCCGATATAGACCGTGTCGCCGATGCCGGTGGACTTGAGATAGGCCTCGGCCTTCTTGGCGATGCCGCGCGGATCGCGGTTGTAGGGCTCTCCGGAGATCGGATCGAGCACATCGCAGACGATCGACATCGTTGCAGCCGAGAAGAACGGGTCCATGGTGGCTGATGTCGGATCCGGCATCAGCAGCATGTCTGATTCATTGATCGCCTTCCAGCCGGCAATGGACGAGCCATCGAACATGGTGCCTTCGGCGAAGATCTCTTCGTCAACCATCGACACATCGAATGTCACGTGCTGCCACTTGCCGCGCGGATCAGTGAAACGGAAATCGACGTATTTCACGTCGTTGTCCTTGATCGCCTTCAGCACATCCTTGGCACTCTTCATGGTCTCGTCGTCCTTTCAGGTCGGAAAATTCAGGTCAGGCGGATTTGCGGGTCAGTTCAATTTGCGGAGTATGACCCCCACAGTGTTTCGCCACCAGATCACTCCGGCGGGAAAGGGCTCAGATCGCGTCTGCGCCCGTTTCACCGGTCCGGATGCGAATGGCGTCCTCGACCGTAGATACAAAAATCTTGCCATCGCCAATCCGGCCCGTCTGGGCGGATTTCTTGATGGCCTCGATGGCGCGCTCCAGCATCTCGTCGGCGAGCACGATTTCGAGTTTCACCTTGGGGAGGAAATCGACGACATACTCCGCGCCGCGATAAAGCTCGGTGTGACCTTTCTGGCGGCCAAAGCCCTTTGCCTCGATCACGGTGATGCCCTGAAGGCCCACCTCCTGAAGCGCTTCCTTGACCTCATCGAGCTTGAACGGCTTGATGATCGCTTCAATCTTCTTCACGTCGGCTCTCCACTCGGGCTCTTCACGCTGTCGGTCGAAGGCGTATCAGAGTTCTTAGCATCACGGCAGCAATCACGGCAAGAAACCTGCCACGAGCTAGGCACTGCTCCTATGGTCGCTATTGAGCCTTGAAGCATGCCCATAATCGCATCGGAAAATGCTCGATAAATAGGCAATTGATGAATTTGCAGGCTCGTGGAGTTGCGCAGCGGTGATGAGGGGGGCGAAAATGGTCGCCCTGAGGCGCAACCAAGATCATAGGCAAATCCGATGAAGCTGCTACAGTCGCGGGATAACAGGGGAGGGTCGCATGCGTTATCTCATTGGCTTCATTGCCGGCGCGCTGGCCGTGCTGGTGTTCCATCAGGGCATGATCTTGATCCTGCATTATGCCGGGCAGACGCCAAACTTCCCGTGGTCGATGCGCACCACCGGGCCGCTCGGCGTGCCGGCCATCGTCAACTCAATGTTCTGGGGCGGGCTGTGGGGCGCTGGCTTCATGGCGCTGGGGCGCTTCATCCCCATTTCCGCCGATCTCCTGCGCGGCGTTGTTTACGGCATGCTGGGGCCGGCGTTGCTCGGCAATGGCGTGCTGGTGCCATTGTTCAAGAGCGGCGCGCTTTTCTGGGGCGGCGACATCAAGCGCATGGTCATCAGCCTGATCATCGGCGCGGCATTCGGGTTGGGGCTGGCCGTGTTTCTCAGGGTGCTTCGCAGAGGGTGACGAATACCTTGGCGGTTGCAGCTGCGCCTGCCGGAGCTTGAGCGGCTGTCGTGCCCAGAAAACTATACGCCAGAAAAAACAAGGTGCTGCCTTAACTTCGCTGCAAATGCGACATTGACACGCCCTCATCTCCTATGGTCAGGCTGAGCTGGATAACAAGCCGAACTATGCCGGCTTATTGATTCATGCCGGAGCCTGTTCAGATGAAGAGCCTTTCCCGCCGCGATGCAGCCTTC
>JBOFIL010000261.1:0-5278 GCA_051650165.1 Allobosea sp. | reverse complement strand
CCGTGTGAAGCGCAGCGATTTCGCTGCGCGGATCGGGCTAACACCTGGCGCGATCACGCAGCTTTGCAACAATGAAGCGCCGTGGCTTTCGCGCGAGACGGCGGGCGTCATCCTGCGCGAAACCGGCGGCGCGGTGACGCCAAATGATTTCCTGGGCCTCATAACGCCTGGCCTTGCATCAAAAGGAGCCCACGACATGCCCATGCGCGTCACCTCGGCCATCGAGGCCATCGCCCGCGGCGAGATCGTCATCGTGACTGATGATGATGATCGCGAGAATGAGGGCGATCTGATCATGGCCGCCTCGCTATGCACGCCGGAGAAGATGGCCTTCATCATCCGCAACACCTGCGGCATCGTCTGCACGCCGTTGCCGCTCGATGAAGCGCGCCGGCTCAGGCTCGCGCCGATGGTGGCGGACAATGACACCATGCATGGCACGGCCTTCACCGTGACGGTGGATTACCGGCACGGCACCACCACAGGCATCTCGGCGGATGACCGCACGGCCACGGTGCGCGCGCTGGCAAACGGGAACTGTGGCGCGAATGATTTCACGCGGCCGGGGCACATCTTCCCGCTGATCGCGCGCGAGGGCGGGGTGTTGATCCGCTCTGGCCAGACCGAGGCAGCGGTCGATTTGTGCCGGCTGGCGCAGGTGCCGCCGGTCGGTGTGATCTGCGAATTGGTCAATGATGACGGAACTGTGATGAAGGGCCAGCAGATCCGCGATTTTGCCGAGAAGCATGGCATGGTGCGCATCACTGTGGATGAGCTGATCGCTTATCGCCAATCGCGAGAGAAGCTGGTGGAGCGCGTCGCGACGTTTCCGGTGCAGACCGCTATCGGCGAGATCACCGGGCATGCTTACGTGACGCCCTTTGATTCGGTGCAGCATTTCGCCTTCGTGCATGGCCGCATCGGCGAGGGGTTGGATGTGCCGGCAAGGCTGCACCGCGCCAATGTCGTTGGTGATATATTCGGCGGCGGCACATCGATTGCGGCGGCGCTGAACGTGTTTGCGCGCGAGGGGCGCGGCGTGCTGGTTTATCTGCGCGATGGCACGGCAGGCGTGCCGACCTCCCAGCCCAAGAGTGATGAGGGGCAGGCCGAGGCCAGCCGGGGCCGGCAATGGCGCGAGGTTGGGCTGGGTGCGCAGATATTGCGCGATCTGGGCGTTTCCTCGATCGTAAACCTCACCTCGACACCGCGCCCCTTTGTCGGGCTTTCGGGCTTCGGCATCGAGATCAGCGCCACCCGCCCGCTGGAAAGCTGATGAATCTGGAAGTGTAAATTTCCGTTTTGCTCTCACTTTAACACAACCTCACACGCCCTAAACTTACCACCTATTAACCACAATGGGTGCCTACTGGCCCCGTTGCGTGTGCGCATTACCGGCTCATCTGGCCGGAGATTTGCGCGAGTGAGGGCGGAATATGTCGGGCAATGCCCAGAGCAAAATGGCGTCAGCCGTGGCTGCGGTCGTTCCGCCGCCAGGTGCCGTCTCGCGCTTTCGCCGCGCCATCTCGCTGAGCAACCGTGTCATCGGGGCTTTGGCGCAGCTCGTCGGCACCAATGTCGCCTCTCGCATCATCACGGCCACCAGCGTTTTTCTGTCTGCCATGCTGTTTGCGCCCGCCGAATTCGCGCGCTTTGGCGCATTGCTGGCAGCCCTGACCTTCGCGAGCGCGGTGCAGTTCCTGCGCTATGATTCGGTGATTGTTTCCTCCGGCAGTGCCGCCGGGCAACGCGCAGCGCTCAGGCTGGCAGCTGTTGTCGGTGTAGCTGTGTGGTTGCTGGCAGCCTGCATCGCACTGCGGGCCGTTCAGGGTGGTCTTGTTGGGCAAGACATTGCCCTGATCTTCATTGTCGCGCTCGCAGGGCGCGGGATGTGCCGCTATCTTGGACGAATCGCCATCCGGCATGGTGATTTCCGCGCATTCGGCAATGCCTCGCTGGTGATGGCGGCTGCGCAGCCGCTGGTTGTCGTGCTGGCCTGGATGAGTGGCGCTGGCGGCGCGATGGCCATGGGCCTCAGTGATATTATCGGCAATGCTGCTGCGGCCGGGTATCTTGGCTGGCGGTTTCGCAGCCATCTGCGCGATGCCTGCCGCATTCGTGCCGGCGATCCGAGCATTTTCGGCCTCGCGCGCGAGTGGGCATCGCTGCCATTGATCAATCTGCCATCAACCGCGTGCGCAGCTGCCTTTGCAGCCTTGCCGCTGCTTGCCATCATTCACCTGGCTGATGCCAATATCGCTGGCCATGTTGCGCTCGCCTTCCGGCTGCTTGATGCGCCGGTGCAGGTGCTGGCCGGTTCGGTCGCACCGATTGCGATGAACCGCTTTGTTGTGCGGCAGGCCAGTGCGCTGCAGCAGCGCGATGTGGCGCTCGTGTCATGGCTGACGCTGGCCGTGCTCATTCTCTTCGGCGGTGCGAGTATCGCTGCGCTGATGCTCGACCCCTGGCTGATGAAGACGCAATGGGCCGGGCTTGGCCTCGTGCTGCCTTTTGTTGCATTGTTTCAGGCGGGAAATGCCTTTGCATTGCCGCTGATCGAGGTGGCGGATTTGAAGCGTGAACAGCGCCATCTTCTGGCGGTGCAGGCGTTGGCTTTGCTGGCCATCTGCATCATTGCGGCGCTTTCGGCAGATTGGCGCATGGCGCTGCTCGGCTTCGGGCTGGTGGCACTGGTGCGGGGGGCAAGCCTGGCCGCGCCGCTGGTGATAGCCCGCTCGGCGCGCGCCACGGTCTGACGCCTTCTGGCGAAGCTACCGGCCCATCAGTGCGCTGACGTGGGCTGTGACTGACTCAGACAAACCTTGCAGATCATAGCCGCCCTCCAGCACGGACACGATGCGTCCGCCGCAGCGCTTTTGCGCAATGGCCATCAGCTGCGCTGTCGCCCAGGCGAAGTCATCTGCGACAAGGCGCAGATTCGCGAGCGGATCGCGCAGATGCGCGTCAAAACCGGCCGAGATCACGATGAGATCAGGCGCAAAAGCCTCCACACGCGGCATAACACGGTCCCGGAAGGCCTCTTTGAATACAGCCCCATCATCGCCGGCCTTGAGGGGCGCATTGACGATGGTGCCTTTCTCGCCGGTTTCCGAGATTGCGCCGGAACCTGGGTAAAGCGGCATTTCATGCGTGGAACAGAACAGCACGCTGGGGTCATCCCAGAAAATATGCTGCGTGCCGTTGCCGTGATGCACATCCCAATCAATGATCGCGACACGCTCAGCGCCATGTCTGCGTTGGGCATGACGGGCGGCGATGGCAGCATTGTTGAAGAAGCAGAAGCCCATCGCCCGGTGCTTCTCGGCATGATGCCCTGGCGGGCGCATCGTGACAAAGGCGTTATAGGCCTCACCCATCATCACAGCATCGGTGGCGCGCATTGCTCCGCCAACAGCCCGCAGCATCGCCTCGCGTGAACCGGGCGAGGCAAATGTATCAGCATCCAGCGCCACGCGGCTCTCATCGGGCAGGCCGGATTGCGGCAGTGAGGCCTCCAGCTCGGAGACGTATTCTTCCTCATGGCAGATCAATGCATCGCCGAAGCGCGCCAGTGGGGCCTCCTCGCGCATCAGCATGGCAAAAGCCGGTTCAGCCAGCGCTTGCCCGACAGCGCGGATGCGGTCTGCCCGCTCTGGGTGGCCGGGCGGCGTGGCATGGCCCAGCGCCGATGTGTGGCTGACGAGCAGGGTAGTCAAGCGGCATATCTCCAGCGATTGGGCGTGCCAGCGATGGCTTCCTTGTCATATCGGCGCAACACCCTTGGCCACAATGCAATGTGGGGCATGGTGTGCGCATCCATGAACTGTTAACCATTCATTGACCATAAATTCAGGATGATTTGAACAGGCGATTTGGGCTCTGAGGGTGTATGATGAGACGGATTGTTGCTGCGTCATTGCTGGCTCTTGCCCTTGCCGGATGCCATTATCGCGGCGTGGCCGCGCCAAGCCTCACTGCCAAGGATCAGGAATGGCTCGCGCTTGCGCCTCCATTCGAGCATTACGTCACCCAGCTTCCGTGGGAAGTGAATGACCCGACAGGCGAGAAGCCTGGCACGATCGTGGTCGATACAAGCGAAAAACACCTGTATTTCGTGCTGCCCGGCGGGAGGGCGATCCGCTATGGCGTCGCAACCGGGGCGGAGGCCTTTGGCTGGACTGGCACGGCCACCGTCAACCACAAGGCCGAGTGGCCGCGCTGGACCCCGCCCCCGGCGATGCTGCGGCGCTGGCCGCATCTGGCCCCGCGTGCCGGCGGCATGGCTGGCGGCATCGAGAACCCGCTCGGCGCACGCGCGCTCTATCTCTATCAGGGCGGGCGCGACACCATGTATCGCATTCATGGCACCAATGAGCCCGAAAGCATTGGCCACGCCGCCTCATCGGGCTGCATCAGGATGCGCAATATCGATGTGGTCGATCTCTACAACCGCGCGCCCAAGGGCGCGAAGGTGATCGTGCGCTGAGCTGTCCCACGCGGCTAGAGCTTGGCTCAGGCCCGGTCTGCGCCGGGCGTTCCCATTTCGATCAGAAGGATTTCCGGTGGCACGCCGAAGCGCATGGGCGGCCCGCTGGTGCCAAGCCCGGCCGAGACGATGAGATGGCGTCCATCCTCAATGACATGGCCATGGCGAAAGCGATCGCCGAAACTTGATGGCACATAGGGCGACCAGCCCAGCACATTGACCTGGCCGCCATGCGTATGGCCCGAAAGCGTCAGCGCCACGCGCGCCGGCACATCAACAAAAATATCAGGCTCATGCGCGAGCAGGATCACAGGCGCATCATCACTGATCTGCGCCAATGTGCCGGTCAGGTCATCACGCCCGATGAAGCGGCTGGGGCCGATCCAGAATGCAATCTGGCTATCGAGCCCGGCAAGCCAGAAGGCGCCGGCAGGGGCATTGATCCGCACCGCCCTGTTGGCGAGCACCTGAATGCCGGCCTGCTCAAGCGCCGCCACAGCAAAGGGCATGCCCTGACGTGTGCGGCGGACTTGCGGATCATCCCAATATTCATGGTTGCCTAGAATGGCATGGACGCCAAGCGGCGCGGAAAGCTGCGCCAGCACAGCCGCCCATTGCGAGGGAGCCAGGCCATGAACATTTCGCGTCTCGCGGCAGATGTAATCGCCCAGAAGCACAATCACATCTGGTTTCAGCGCCATGGTGGCGGCCACGATCTCTTCGATGCGTGCGAGCGGCATGTGCACGCTGCCGCAATGCAGATCAGCCAGCGCGGCAATGGTCAGCTTCTGG